>NZ_PCPW01000015.1:0-103692 GCF_002979835.1 Arthrobacter sp. MYb221
GCTGATGGTAATGCTGGTGTGTTGCCGGAGTTGAAGCAGCGTGTGCTGGATCTGGCGCAGGCTCACCCGCTCTACCCAAACCTGCAGAAGATTGGAGCATAATCATGGCTGACCTGCTTCCCGAGCACCCAGAATTTCTCTGGAATAACCCGGACCCGAAAAAGTCCTACGACGCGGTGATCGTCGGCGGCGGCGGGCACGGACTGGCGACCGCCTACTACCTGGCCAAGAACCACGGCATGACAAATATCGCCGTCCTTGAAAAGGGCTGGCTGGCCGGCGGAAATATGGCCCGCAACACCACCATCATCCGTTCGAACTACCTGTGGGACGAATCCGCAGGCATCTACGAGCACTCCCTGAAGCTCTGGGAGCAGCTGCCCGAGGAACTGGAATACGACTTCCTCTTCTCCCAGCGCGGAGTGATGAACCTGGCCCACACGCTGGGCGACGTGCGCGAATCGGTACGCCGCGTGGAGGCGAATAAGCTCAACGGCGTGGACGCCGAATGGCTGAGCCCGGAACAGGTCAAGGAAGCCTGCCCGATCATCAACATTTCCGACGACATCCGCTACCCGATCATGGGCGCCACCTACCAGCCCCGTGCCGGCATCGCCAAGCACGACCACGTTGCCTGGGCCTTCGCCCGCAAGTGCAACGAGCTGGGCGTGGACCTGATCCAGAACTGCGAAGTCACCGGAATCCTCAAGGACGGCAACAAGGTCACCGGGGTGAAGACCAACCGCGGCACCATTCTCGCCGGCAAGGTCGCCCTCGCGGGCGCCGGCCACTCCTCGGTGCTGGCCGAAATGGCCGGCGTCGACCTGCCGATCCAGTCCCACCCGCTGCAGGCACTGGTCTCCGAACTCTTCGAACCGGTGCACCCGACGGTGGTCATGTCCAACCACATCCACGTCTACGTCTCGCAGGCGCATAAGGGCGAACTGGTGATGGGCGCGGGCATCGACTCCTACAACGGCTACGGCCAGCGCGGTGCCTTCCACGTGATCCAGGAGCAGATGGCGGCCTCCGTAGAGCTCTTCCCGATCTTCGCCCGAGCCCACGTGCTGCGCACCTGGGGCGGCATCGTGGACACCACCATGGATGCCTCGCCGATCATCTCCAAGACCCAGGTCGAGAACCTCTACGTCAACTGCGGCTGGGGAACCGGCGGCTTCAAGGGCACCCCGGGTGCCGGCTGGACCTTCGCGCACACCATCGCCAACGACGAGCCGCACAAGCTGAACAAGCCGTTCGCGCTGGAACGCTTCGAAACCGGCTACCTCATCGACGAACACGGCGCCGCAGCCGTGGCCCACTAAGAAAGGGAACCAACTCATGATGCTGATTGACTGCCCGAACTGCGGGCCACGCAACGAAACCGAATTCAAATTCGGCGGCCAGGCGCACGTCGCCTACCCGGACGACCCGCAGGCGCTGAGCGATAAGGAATGGGCGCAGTACCTGTTCTACCGCAAGAATCCCCGGGGCATCAACGCCGAACGCTGGGTGCACGCCGCCGGGTGCCGCAAATGGTTCAACGCCCTGCGCGACACCGTCACATACGAATTCAAGGCAATCTACGGCGCCGGCGAAGCCCGCCCGGAACTGCAAAACACCGAGGGAGGCACCCGATGAGCACCACCGATTCATACCGTCTGGACGCTGCGCAGGCAGTCGACGCCCGGGTGGACTACGCGCAGCCGCTCGATGTGAAGCTGAACGGCCAGCCGCTGTCCGCGCTGCGCGGGGATACCCTGGCCAGCGCGATGCTCGCCTCCGGCATCCGCCGGGTGGGCGACTCGCTGTACCTGAATCGCCCGCGCGGCATCTTCGCCGCCGGGGTGGAAGAGCCCAACGCGCTGGTCCACATCCACGCGCGGCACAGCGACGACGTGGACGAGTCGATGCTCGCCGCCCCGGTGGTTCCCGCCGCCCAGGGGCTGTCCGCCCGCACCCTGTCGGGCCTGGGCACCATGGACCCGCGCAAGGACGAGGCCTACTACGACCACGCGCATGTGCACACCGACGTGCTGGTGGTCGGCTCCGGTCCGGCAGGCCTGGCCGCCGCCCGCGAGGCCGCCCGCAGCGGGGCGCGGGTGATGCTGCTCGATGAACGCGCCGAAGCCGGCGGCCGGCTGCTCGACGCGCCGGACGAACAGATCGACGGGATCGACTCCTGCCAGTGGATCGCCCAGGTCACCGCCGAGCTTGAGGCCGCAGAGGAGACCACCCACCTGCAGCACACCACGGCGCTGGGCAGCTACGACTCGAACTACGTGATCGCCGTGCAGCGCCGCACCGCGCATCTGGACGATGCGCCGGCTCCGGGGGTTTCGCGCGAACGCGTCTGGCATATCCGTGCCGGGCAGGTGGTGCTCGCCACCGGCGCCCACGAGCGTCCGCTGGTCTTCGAGAACAACGACCGCCCGGGCATTATGCTCGCCGGCGCCGTGCGCTCCTACCTGAACCGCTACGGGGTGCGCGCCGGCGCGCAGATCCTCGTGGCCACCACCAACGACTCGGTCTACCCGCTGGTCACCGAGCTGGCCGCCAGCGGCGGGGTCGTCGCGGTCGTCGACGCCCGCGAAAACGTCTCGGTGGCTGCCGCCGAGGCGGTCGGCGCCGGGGTGCACGTGATCACCGGCTCGGTGGTCGTGGATACCGAGGCGGGCGCCAACGGCGAGCTGTCGGCCGTCTGGGTCGCCAGCCTGGATGCGCAGAACAACATCGGCGCCGCGCAGCGCCTGGCCGCGGACACGCTGGCCATCTCCGGCGGCTTCAACCCGGTGGTGCACCTGCACTCCCAGCGCCAGGGCAAGCTCGCCTGGGATTCCACCGTGCACGCGTTCCTGCCCGCGGCACCCGTCGCCAACCAGCACCTCGCCGGTTCGCTCACCGGCCGCTTCGACACCGCCGGCGCGCTGGCCGGGGGCGCCGCCGCAGGTGCCGCGGCGGCCACCGCCGCCGGCTTCGCGACGATCGCCCGCGTGCCCGAAGCCATCGAGGTGGCCCTGGGTGAAACCCGCCCGGTCTGGCTGATCCCCTCGCGCCAGGGCGAGGACGCGGTGCACTACAAGCACCACTTCGTGGACCTGCAGCGCGACCAGACCGTGGCCGAGGTGCTGCGCTCCACCGGAGCGGGCATGCGCTCGGTGGAACATGTGAAGCGCTACACCTCGATCTCCACCGCCAACGACCAGGGCAAGACCTCCGGGGTGGCAGCCATCGGCGTGATCGCCGCGGTGCTGGGCATCGAAAACCCGGCCGAGATCGGCACCACCACCTTCCGCGCCCCCTACACCCCGGTCTCGTTCGTCGCCCTCGCCGGGCGGAACCGCGGCCAGCTGCTGGACCCGGCCCGCATCACCGCCATGCACCCCTGGCATCTGGCCCAAGGCGCCGCGTTCGAGGACGTCGGGCAGTGGAAGCGCCCCTGGTACTACCCGCAGGCGGGCGAGGACATGGACGCGGCGGTCTACCGCGAATGCGCCGCGGTGCGCGACTCGGTGGGCATGCTGGACGCCAGCACGCTGGGCAAGATCGAGATCCGCGGGGCGGACGCGGCCGAATTCCTGAACCGCATCTACACCAACGGCTACACCAAGCTGAAGGTCGGCATGGGCCGCTACGGGGTCATGTGCCACGCGGACGGGATGATCTTCGACGACGGGGTGACCCTGCGCCTGGCCGAGGACCGCTTCCTGATGCACACCACCACCGGCGGCGCCGCGGAGGTGCTGGACTGGCTGGAGGAGTGGCTGCAGACCGAATGGCCGGAGCTGGATGTCGTGTGCACCTCGGTCACCGAGCAGCTGGCCACCGTCGCGGTGGTCGGGCCGAAGTCCCGCGCGGTGATCTCCAAGCTCGCCCCGGAACTGGACGTGTCCAACGAGGCGTTCAAGTTCATGGCCTTCGTGGACACCACGCTGGAAAACGGCACCCCGGCACGGATCAGCCGGATCTCCTTCTCCGGGGAACTCGCCTTCGAGATCGCGGTGCCGAGCTGGTACGGGCTGGGCACCTGGGAGGCCGTCTACGCGGCCGGCGAGGAATACAACATCACCCCGTACGGCACCGAAACCATGCACGTGCTGCGCGCCGAAAAGGGCTTCATCATCGTCGGGCAGGACACCGACGGCACGGTGACCCCGCAGGACGCGGCCATGGGCTGGGTGGTCTCGAAGCTGAAGGATTTCGTGGGAAACCGCTCCTTCAACCGCGATGACAACCAGCGCGCGGACCGCAAGCAGCTGGTCTCCGTGCTGCCGGTGGACAAGACCCTGCGCCTGCCCGAAGGCACCGCGCTGGTCGGAGCCGGAACCCCGGTCACCCCGGCCGACGGCCCGGTCCCGATGGAAGGCTGGGTCACCAGCTCCTACAACTCGCCCGCGCTGGGCCGAACCTTCGGCCTGGCCCTGATCAAGAACGGCTTCAACCGCATCGGTGAAGTCCTCAAGGCCCCCGTCGGCGACCAGCTGGTCGACGTCGAGGTCTGCGAAACCGTACTCTACGACCCGGAAGGCAGCCGCCGAGATGGCTAAGCACAGCGTGATCGAACCAACCACCGACCTGCGCCGCTCCCCGGCCGCGCACCTGGCCGAGGCGATGGCCCAGGCCTCCGTCGCCGGGACGCGCGCCGTCGCATTGCGCGAGATTGCGCTGGCCAGCGCGGTGTCGCTGCGCGCGGTTCCCGGCAGCGCCGGGCACCAGGCGCTCGCCGAGGCCACCGGCGTGGGCTTGCCGACCGGCGTCGGCGAGGTCGCCGGGAGCGTAGCCGGCACCGCGGTGCTCTGGCTCGGGCCGGACGAATTCATGGCCTTCAACGAAGCCGGACAGGAGCTCACCGAGCCGCTGGACTCCGCCCTGGGCCAGGCGCCGGGCCAGGTGATCGACCTTTCGGCGAACCGTGCGGTGCTGGAGCTGCGCGGTGCCGGGGCCACCTTGGTGCTGCGCAAGAGCTGCCCGGCCGATCTGCATCCGCGGGCCTTCGCGGTCAACCAGGCGATCACCACCACGGTAGCGAACGTGCCGATCCTGCTCTGGCGCACCGCGGAGAACAGCTGGTATGTCATGCCGCGCGCCTCGTTCACCGAACATGTGGTGCACTGGATGATCGACGCGATGGCCGAGTTCGCCGCGGACCCGGTCAGCTAGGCACAGCACGTTCGACAGCAGCAGGGCACCTGGCGGGCCGGTCCATTTTCGGGCCGGCCCGCCGGTGTCCGGCGGCAAAAAATTTGCGGACAAGACTCCGGCGCGCTGGCATACTGGGATTAGCGACGCAATCTCGTTGCGGCGGATGGGAATCCGCACTCGGCACGATCCGTGGGAGTCATGATGACCGAGCGTATTTTGTTAGTTGGGGTTGAACCGGGACAGTCGCCGACGGTCCTCGAAGCCGTCATCGAGCTGGCCGAGGCCACGGGCGCGAAGATCATGTGCCTCTATGCGGACTCCGGTCGTTTTGTCACCGAACGCCTGCCCACCGGGGAAATTGTCGAAGACACCACCTTCGATGGGGATGAGCAGTTCCAGCAGGATTTCTCCGCGGCGCTCGCCGAACAGCTTTCGCAGGCCTTCGCCGGGACGAAGGTCAGCTGGGCGGCGCGCACCGTCGCCGGCGATCCGGCCAAGGCGTTGATGCGGGTGGCCGATGAGCTCAACGCGCAGCTGATCGCCATCGGCACCCGGCGTCCGGGGCTGCGCAGCCGGATGGAAGAACTCATGGACGGATCGATCGCCGTCGCGCTGGCCCATCGCCAGTCCCGTCCGGTGCTCGTCGTCCCGCAGGTTCCCGGATTCTTCGAGGCGCAGTCCGCGAGGTCATGAAGCTTCGCCCGGAGGCGAAAATAGCTCTGCGGAACCGCCGCTGGCCTACGATGAAGCCATGACTCGGCGCAACGTAGATCTCGCAATCATTGGCTCAGGTTCCGGCAACTCGCTGATTACCGACTACTGGGACGACAAGCAGGTAGCCATCGCCGAGGGGTCGACCTTCGGCGGCACCTGCCTGAACGTGGGCTGCATCCCGACGAAGATGTTCGTCCGCCCCGCCCATCTGGCCCGCGGCATCGAAGAGGCCGCCCGGCTCGGGATGCAGCTGGCCGTGGAGAAGGTCGACTGGCTCGCCATCCGCGATCGGATCTTCGGGCGCATCGACCCGATCTCCGCCGGCGGGGAGGACTACCGCAAGCGGCTGGAGCACGTCGAGCTCATCTCCCAGTTCGTCACGCTGCGCGAGGGCAAGACCCTGCGGGCCGAAGACGGCACCGAGATCACCGCCGAGCAGCTAGTCATCGCCGCCGGATCCCGCCCCACCCTGCCCGCGCTGGAAGGCATCAACCTGGACGGGGTGCACACCTCGGACACCATCATGCGCCTGGCGCAGCTTCCCGAACGGCTGGTCATCATCGGCGGCGGCTACATCGCCTGCGAGTTCGCCGCCATCTTCTCCGCCCTGGGCTCCGAGGTCATCCAGCTGGTGCGCTCCGGGGCGCTGATGCGCCACCTGGATGCCGAGATCAGCGAGGCCTATAACGCGGAGGCGACCGCCCATTGGCAGGTGCGCTATCACACCGAAGCCCGCGCGCTGCGCCCGGCCGACTCCGGGCTGGACGTGGAGCTCGGGGGAGAAACGCTGCGTGCCGACACGGTGCTCGTGGCCATCGGCCGCACCCCGAATACGGATCTGATCGGCGCGCGGGAAGCCGGCCTGGATCTGCACGAGGACGGCCGGCTGCAGGTGGATGAATACCAGCGGGTGCTGCGCGGCGGCCAGCCCGTGGTGGGCACCTACGCGCTGGGGGACATCAGCTCCGAAACGCAGCTGAAGCATGTGGCGAACTACGAGGCTAGGCTCGTCGCCCACAACCTGGAGCATCCCGGAGAGCTGCGCAAGAACTCCGATCGTGCGGTCCCGGCAGCGGTGTTCACCCATCCGGAACTTGCCACCATCGGGCTCACCGAGCAAGAAGCGCGCGCGCAGCTCGGCGCGGAGCACCTCACCGTGAAGACGCAGAAATTCGGGGACACCGCCTATGGCTGGGCGATGGAGGACCGCACCGGACTATTCAAGGTGCTCGCCGACAAGCGCACCGGCCAGCTGGTCGGTGCCCACGCCATGGGGCCGGAGGCCTCGAACCTCATCCAGCCGGTGATTATGGCGATGAACCTGGGCATCGATGCGCACACCGCGGCCACCGGCCAGTACTGGATCCATCCGGCGCTGATGGAGGTCGTGGAAAATGCCCTGCTCGGATTGGACGTCCCGGACTCGGGGCTGCTCTAGACCTCGAAATACAGTTCCAGGTGCAGCTTGCACCCGGGGTTGAAGAGCGCGGCGCAGGCGGGGCAGGTACTCGCGCCCAAATATTGCGTGATGCTCAGCTGGGCCTTGCAGACCCCGCAGAGCACCGCCGGTTCGCCGAAGCGCTCGGCCGGCCAGAGCCGTACCTGGTGCCCGGCAACTTCCGCGTGGCACAGGTGGCACGGATAGTACTGTCCGCAGCAGAAGTGCTTGATGGCGATGACATCGAAGTCCTGATGGTAGTGGGCGCAGCGCGTTTGCGGGTCGACCTCGACCCCGAGGACTGCGGGTGTATCGCTCATTTGTGCTCCTTATCCATTACGTAGCCTACTCATCGACGAACACCGTGACCCAAATTTTGGAGTCCTTCTCGGCGGTAATTTCTATTCGTTGCTCCGTGGGGCGGGCGCCTACCGGTGCGCTCATGCTGCTTGCGCCCTGGGTGGTGCACCCTCCGGTGGCCGAGCTACTGCCGTGGTTCGTGAGCTGCAACTCCCAATCACCGCTTCCGGTGCAGAGCACCGCAGCGCCTAGTTGCGTGTGCTCACTGGGAAGAGAAGCAACGTCGACAGTGATGCTTCCGCTGCCGGTGGCTTGGGCAATGATCGCTGCCTTCGGATTGGTTGAGGATAACGCAGCTTGCTGTTGGCCGAACATTGCGCCATCGCTCTCATCGCTGCCTACGGGCTGGTCAGCGGAAGCTTCTGGTGTCGGATCGATCTCGGATGCATCCCCGGTACAACTAGCCAATGGGAAAGCCAGTGCCGCTAGCAGGGTGACGACAGGCAAAGTTTTTATCATCCTCATGGGAAAATCATAGGTCTCTTCGACTGTCTACGCTACGGCGGCTCTGGAACCGCTCAGCACGGCAAACCGCCGGCGCTCGCCGGCAGATCGCGGCACCGCATCCCCGCTCGACCCGAAGCCGTTGTGCATTGATGCACGCTCAATGTGCGAAAGAGGAGCCCGTATTGGCGTGCTGACACCTACCTTCCAAGTGTGATCTAGGACATACTCGTGATTGATCATCACAGGTGGGGTTCGAAATCGAATCTCTTGGCTGGAAGGAAAACCATTGGTATCCGAAACCTCAACCAAGGCCGAACACAAGGGACTGCGCCGCGTCGTCTCCGCTTCCATGGCCGGCACCGTCGTGGAATGGTACGAATTCTTCCTTTATGCCACCGCCGCGACGCTGGTCTTCAACAAGGTCTTTTTCCCCGAATCGGCCAACGAGCTGGATAACATCATCAAGGCGTTTCTGACCTACGCGGTCGGTTTTGTCGCCCGCCCGATCGGCGGCATCGTCTTCGGCCACTTCGGCGACAAGTACGGACGAAAGCACCTCTTGCAGATCGCGATCGTGCTGGTCGGCGCGACTACCTTCCTCATGGGTTGCCTGCCGACCTTCGACGCAATCGGCTACGCGGCACCGATCCTGCTGATCGTGCTGCGCTTCCTGCAGGGCTTCGCCGTCGGGGGCGAGTGGGGCGGCGCGGTCTTGCTGGTGGCCGAACATGCGCCGAACAAGGAGCGCGGCTTCTGGTCCTCATGGCCGCAGGCGGCGGTGCCGATCGGCAACCTGCTGGCCACCATCGTGCTGCTGGTGCTCTCCTCCACACTCAGTGAGGAAGCCTTCCTCGCCTGGGGTTGGCGTGTGGGCTTCTGGCTTTCGGTAGTGATCGTGGTCGTCGGCTACTACATCCGCACCCGTGTCTCGGACGCCCCGATCTTCCAGGAGGCCAAGGCCGAGCTGGAGCAGAACGCGGCAGCCGGATACGGCGTCAAAGAGGTCTTCCGCCGCTACCCGCGTGGGGTGTTCACGGCCATGGGCCTGCGCTTCGGGGAGAACATCATGTACTACATGGTCGTGACCTTCTCCATCACCTACATGGCCACCCAGCTGAAGATGGATACCTCCACGATTCTCGGGTTGATGCTGCTCGCGCACATCTTCCATGCGGTCCTGGTGCCGCTGGTCGGCAGGATGACCGACACCCGTGGGCGCCGACCGGTCTATGCCACCGGGGTGATCCTGATGGCCTTCTGGGGCGTGATCGCCTTCCCGCTGTTCAATACCGCAAACGACTTCGTGATCCTGTTGACCATCACCGGTGGCTTGGCCGTGCACGCATTGATGTATGCCGGTCAGCCGGCGATCATGGCAGAAATGTTCCCCACCCGCATGCGCTACTCCGGTGTCTCGCTGGGCTACCAGGTCACCTCGATCGTCGCCGGGTCGATGGCGCCGATTATCGCCACCTTCCTGCTGAAGGTCTATGGTTCCTGGGTGCCGGTGGCCGGGTACATCGTCTTCGCCGCGCTTGTCACCATGGTGGCCGTCTACTTCATGAAGGAGACGAAGGGGATTAGCCTGGCCGCTATCGACGAGCAGGACCGCATCGACACCGGGCTGCTCAACGAGGCGGTAAAGGTCAAAAAATAGGCAGAAGAACGCGGCCGGCTCCGCGCAGGGGCCGGCCGTTGCCATGCCACGATGAGGTTCTAGCAATCGTTGCCGCACCGCAGAGCAGCATCGGAAGTGAACCTGATTCGCCACTCAAAACTTTTCCACATTGGGCTAAAACCCCGCTCAAACAGTCCGTAGTCCGCGAGATCATTGAACATGGGACTACAAGAGATATTTCAGAGCGACGATGACACCCATCGTCTCCCGCTGAACCCGCCAGGACACCGGGTTGCTTCCCATCCTGACGGGTTGTTGACCTCCTTGGTTGAGCATGAGAAGTATTTCAGCCAGATCGCGGCGCTGGCCGCCGAACTCTACAACCTGCCGCCGTTGCAGGATCCGGGCTCAGGGCTGGTGCGGCTGCAGAAGCTCGCGAGGCTGCGGCGCATGCTCGACGCGGCCGAGGCGGTGACTCTTTCGGACTCGGTGGAGCTGGTCGCCCAGGTCGTGGCCGAAAACAGCAGTGCGGATCCGAAGACGGAAACCGAGCAGCAACGCCGTGAGCGGATCAGCGCGAACTACTACGGCGTGGACCCGGCCGCCGAGCAGATCATCCGTTCGAACTTCATCGCCGAAGCCGCCGTGGCGTTGCGTGAGTCCGAGGAGAAGGTCCGCGGGAAGCTGTTCATTGCCGACGGGCTGCGCCATTTGTGCACGGACACGTTGGATGCTTTGGCTGCCGGGGAGATCACCACGAAGGCGGCGGGGGATATCGTGAAGCAGGCTCAGGATCTGGGGTCCGCCGATATCCGGCGGATGGAGCATGTGCTGTTGCCGATGGCGAAAACCGCGTCCGATGCGGCCGTGAGCCAGCGTGCTCGGCGGATGCATGACCGGATGAACCCCGAATCGGCGCAGGAGCGCCATGAGGCGGCGAAGGAGTCCCGGGCGTTGACGCATTGGAGTGAAGCGGACGGGATGGCGGCGTTGAAGTTGCGTGCTCCGGCGGCGGATATTATTTCCATGATCAACACGGTGAAGTATTTCGCGAGGCATGATGTGGATCCTGACGATTCCCGTACCCAGGGGCAGCGGGAGGCTGATATTTTCCGTGATGCCCTGCTCGATGGGTGGCCGGCAACGGGTGGGACGCCGTTGAAAACGCGGGTGGCGTTGACTATCCCGGCGGTGGAAACCTTGGCGGATCCCAAGCGGGCGTTGGCGGATTTGGAAGGGTACGGGCCGATCCCGGTAGGCACGGCCTTGGCGTTGGCGAAGGACGCTCCGTCGATGCTGCGGGTGCTGACCGATCCGTGGACCGGGGCCGCGATCGATGTGGGGCGGCAGAAGTATCGTCCTTCGCAGGCGTTGAAGGATTTGTTGCGGGTGCGGGAGGTGCATTGCTGCTTCCCGGGGTGCCGGCGTACCGCGGAGACTTCGGAGATTGATCATGTGGAGGATTGGGCCAAGGGCGGGCACACGGACCGGAGTAATACGAAGTTGCTCTGCAAACGGCATCAGATGTTGAAACACGCGTTGGGGTGGCAGTCGATTTACCGCCCGGATGGGTCGGTGGGTTGGCGGACTCCTCATGGGTTGGTCTGTCTGGAGTTGCCGGGCAGCGTTCAGGTGGTGCAGAACTTCGATCACGTCCATGACCGGACCCCGGTGCGGGAGGTGGGGCTGACCGATCGGGTGCGGCGGGTGTTGGGTTGGGTTGATCCGCCGGATCGGATTGCTAGTTAGTTGCGTTGCTGGGTGAGTGATTTTTTCATTCACCGCCGCTAGATCACATTACCTATCTGATACATGACAGCTCACTTGTTTACCGGTTACCGGTTACCGGTTAACGGTTGCCGGTTGCCGGGGGCACGGTGTTCTTGGTGCCGGCTACTGGTCTGCGTGGTGTGTGTCTTGGTGGCTGGTGGCTGGTTGGTGGTCGGGTTTGGTGGCTGAGTGAAGAATATTCTCAGTCAGTCGGTGCCATGGATCGTGCGGCGCGAGGCAGATTTGCTGATCGAGTGGGCTGGCCGTGCGTGGGTGAGTGAAAAATTTATTCATCTGTGTTCGGGCGCCAAGTTCGTGGATGGTGGTCCTGTTGCAGCGAAACGGCAGCCCGGTCTGCGGGTGCTCGGACCGCAGTTCGGCAGAGGAGAGAAACCGTCAGTTGCTCCTCTGCCTCACATTGCTCGATGCCCGATCTGGCAGGGGGCGCAGCTCGGCGCTCAGCGGCGTTGGTACGAGGTTCGTTTGGTTCTGGATGTCCACTCGCCGCACTCCACATTCATTGCAACGCACGTAGATGACATAGCCGATCGAAGTAGGGTGCTTGGACTCGCTGATCCAGCTGTGCTCGTGGGTGCCGACGAGCGACGTGTTTTGCTGAGTCTTGATGTTCTGTTCAATGTGCATACTACTACCATGATGTAATGGTCTTATGCATCTCAACCCTTACGGAGAATATGCGGTTCTGCTAGCTGCCTCGCTCGCCTCGTCCTGGCCGGAAGACCGTGCCGGAATCGTCTCTCGCGCACGGGAATTCGGAATGACAGTTCCCTTTCCCGAGGAAACGGGGGACTACAATGCGGTTCGCCGTGTCATCGACGACTGGCTGACCGTGGTGGATGCACCAGACCCGCAAGAGCGTGCGCGCATCCTCAATGAGCACATGGCCACCGCCTCTGCGTATCCGCGGCTTACCGACCACGATGATGAAGGGTGGCATCTGCACTATCGGGATGCCGACGCGCGCGCCTTGCCCCACGTGCTCTCGGCTGTTTTCAGCGTGGGCACCGCCTTGCATCTCACGACTCGTGGGATGCATCGCCTGCACCGCTGCGCTGCGGGATCGACGCCGGGGGATCCCTGCACGGCGGTAGTGGCCGATGTAACGCGCAACGGCAGGCAGCAGTATTGCTCGGTGCGCTGCGCGAACCGGGCGGCTGTCCGCAGACACCGTGCCCGAGCAACGGCGGACAGCGACTAGTGCGGACTGGCAACAAGCGAGGGGCAACGGGTTCGCGGCCGCCCTCCGCCTAGGCGGTGCACCAGTTCAGCAGGGGAAGGACGGGATGAACCAGTTGCCATGTGCGGCGGCATCGTTCAGCGCACGCACCGTCGCCTGAACCGCCTTGTTGCGCAGCGCCTCCTCGCGGCCCACCAGCCAGTATTCCGAGGTGTAGGAGAACCGATCGTGCAGCACCGGCACCAGGTTCGGGTACTGCTCGGAGAGGAAGACCGGCAGCAGGCCGAGTCCGGCGTGGTTCATCGTCGCGGCGAATTGCACGGCGATGCTGGTGGAGGACACCGAACGGCGCATCGGGGGAAATAGGCTGGTCGCGTCGTCGAGCTTGTCCACGGTCAGCGCGGTGTCGATGTAGTAGTTCAGGTAGTGCTCGCGCAGATCTTCCAATGCGGTGGGGGTGCCGCGGCGCTCCAGATATTCGGCGGTGGCGTAGAGCCGCAGTTCATAGTCCATCAGCTTCGAGGACACCGCGCGGCGCACATGCGGTTCGCCGATGACGATCTCCAGGTCCATGCCGGTGCGTGTCTGCCGCGCCCGGGTGGTTTCCGAAACGATCTCGAATACCAGCTGCGGGTGCTCTTCGTGGAGCCTGGCCAGCGCCGGGGCGGCCAGGTGGGCGCTGAACGCGTCGGGCGCGGCGACCCGCACATGCCCGGTGAGCTGTCCGGTGTCCTCCTCGGTGCCAATCGCCGCCACCGCCTGTTCGATGGCCTCGGCGGAAATCATTGCGCGCCGGCCCAGATCGGTCAGCTCCCAGCCGTTCGGCGTGCGGGTGAGCAGCTGTCCGCCCATGGCTTTCTGCAGCGCGGCGATGCGCCGGGAGATCGTCGAATGGTTGACCCCGAGCACGCTCGCGGCAGCGGTGTAGCGGCCCAGGCGCGCCACCGTCAAGAAGGCGATCAGGGATTCGAGGTGGCGGTAATCGATCTGGCGGTCCATCCATACAGTGTGCACCAGCGCACAGCAGTGTTGCAATAATGGCCTTTCCTTGTGCGTTGAGGTTGTGATCCGCCGCACCTACGCTGGGAATTAGTTAGGTCAACAAGGCTACGGAGGGTACGGCAATGAGCGTTTACGCATGGATCGGCTTGGGCAATATGGGTGCTCCGATGAGCGGGAACCTGGTGCGTGCAGGGCATACGGTGCGCGGTTATGACCTGAACGCCGAGGCCTGTGCCGCGGCCGAGGCGGCCGGCGTGCAGATCGCGGCCAGCATCGCCGAGGCGATGGCCGGCGCCGACGCGGTATTCACCATGCTGCCCAAGGGCGAGCATGTCCGTGCGGTGTACGAGGCGCCCGAGGGGGTGTGGGCCAACGCCACGAGCGATATGCTGCTGCTCGATTCCTCCACCGTGGATATCGAATCCTCCCGCGCGCTGCACGACGGCAGCGCGCAACGCGGCCTGGACTTCGTCGATGCGCCGGTCTCCGGCGGGATCTCCGGGGCGGCGGCCGGCACGCTCGCCTTCATGCTCGGCGGCCGGGCCGAACTGATGGACCGGGCGGTGCAGCTGATCTCCCCGATGTCGGCCAAGACCATCGTCGCCGGCGGACCGACCTCCGGGATCGCGGCGAAAATCTGCAATAACATGATGCTGTTCATCGACCTGATGGCCAGCGCCGAAGGCTCCCAGCTGGCCGAGCGCCTGGGGCTGGATCCGAAGGTGTTCTGGGAGATTGCCTCGGTCTCCTCGGGGCGTTCCTGGGCGCAGCAGACCTGGTACCCGGTGCCCGAAGTGATCGACACGGCGGCGGCGAACAACAATTTCGAGGCGACCTTCCGCGTGGATCTGGCCCGCAAGGACGTGGGCCTGGCGCTGGACGCCGGGGCGCTGACCGGGATCGACCTGCCGGCCGCCACACTAGCCCGGGAGCACTTCGACCGGCTCATCGCCGAAGGCCTGGCGGACAAGGACTGCTCGCTGATCGTGAAGAATCTGGTGCCCGACGGAGTGGTGCGCGGCTACACCCCGCAGGTCAGCGTGGGGCGGTAACGCAATGCGCAGCATCCGGGCCGCCGTCCTTCAGCAGTCGGGGGCCGCACGCCCCTACGCGCAGAGCAAGCCGCTGCGGGTTACCGAGGTGCAGCTGGCCGAACCCGGGCCCGGCGAGGTGCTGGTGCGCATCGAGGCTGCCGGGTTATGCCATTCGGACCTGTCGGTGATCGACGGCAACCGGCCCCGCCCGCTGCCGATGGTGCTCGGCCATGAGAGCGCCGGACTGATCGAGGCGCTCGGCGCGGGAGTCAGCGACCTGCACGTGGGCCAGCGGGTGGTCTCGGTCTTCCTGCCGCGCTGCGAAAACTGCGCCGCCTGCGCCACCGGCGGCAAGCTGCCCTGCACGGCCGGCAGTGCGAGCAATGCCGCCGGCACCTTGCTCAGCGGTGCGCGCAGGCTCGCGGCCGAGGGCCAACCGCTGCACCATCATCTGGGCGTTTCGGCCTTCGCCAGCCACGCGGTGCTGGACCGCCGCTCGGTGGTGCCGGTCGGCGCAGACGTGCCGCCGGCGGTGGCGGCGGTGCTCGGCTGCGCGGTGCTCACCGGGGGAGGCGCGGTACTCAACGCGGGCCGGCCGGTGCAGGGCCAATCCCTGATGGTGCTGGGCCTGGGCGGAGTGGGCATGGCGGCGCTGCTGGTAGCCATCGCCCATACCGCCGGCTGGACCCGCCCGGCCCGGCTGATCGCGGTGGACATGAACCGCGATAAGCTCCAGCGCGCCCTGGAGCTCGGGGCCACCGAGGCGCTCACCCCGGATCAGGCCGCGGACCGGGGGATCACCGCAGACGTGGTGATCGAGGCCGCTGGCCACCCAAAGGCGTTTGAATCCGCGGTACGCGCCACCTCAATCGGGGGCACGCTGGTGACCGTGGGGCTGCCGGCTCCCGGAGCGCTTGCCGAAATCGAACCGCTCGCGCTGACCAGCGGCGCGCGCACCCTCATCGGCTCCTACCTCGGCTCGGCCATCCCCGCCCGGGATATTCCCTACTATGAACAGCTCTGGCGCGACGGGCTGCTGCCGGTCGAGGAGCTGCTCACCGGCCAGCGCCCGCTGAGCGAAATCAATTTGGCCTTCGACGAGCTCGCCGATGGGAGCACCATCCGCCAGCTGATCACCTTCGACTGACCGCGTCGGGCGAGGTCGCCAGCCGTGATAGTTTAGCGATTATGTCCGTGAAGAATGACCCGCCCGACTTGCCGAACCTGCGTGAGGCCGGTGGGATTCCCGCCGCCGGGGGAAGCATCCGGCCCGGGTTGCCTTTCCGCAGCGCCGCCTCCCTCGGCGACCACCTGCTCGCCCACGGCTTGAACGTCCGGCAATTCGAACGGCTCGGGGCTCGGCTGGTGGGCAGCCGGTGAGCACCCCCGCGCCAAGCACCGGACCGCGCGCCCTGGCCACGCTGACCGATAGGCAGATCTTCGATTATCTGTGCCTGCACCAGCCCGCCACGCGCACCGACATGTCCGATTTCTTGGGCCTGTCCAAACCCACCGCTTCCCAGGGGATCTTGCGCCTCCAGGAGAACGGCCTGGTCAGCTCCGTAGCGGCCGAATACGATCCGAAGGCCGCGGTCCGGCGCGGACGCGCCCCGGAGAGCTACGGAATCAACCAGGATTTTGGCCATCTGCTCGGGCTGAGTTTGGAAGCCGGCACGCTGCTGGGCCGCACCACCGATTTGTCCGGCCGGACCGTGGCCGACGCACACCTTGCGGTACCCATCGAGGCCAGCGCCGAGGCGGTGCAACGGCTGGCCGCGGGCATGGTGCATGAACTATGCGCCGCCAGCCCCGGGAAAACCCTTCGCGCGGCACTGTCGCAAAGTTCGCCGGTGCAGCGCGCCGGAGAGCGGAGCACGGCGCTGCCCACCCCGGTTTTCGCCGGTTCCTCGGCCTCTTTGGCGCCGGTGGTGCACGAGCTGACCGGGGCCCCGACCAGCTTGGACAATGACGTGAACTGGATGGCGCAGGCGCAGATCGCACTCGATGCGGGCCGTGCTGCCCAGTCCTTCGTGCTGCTCTACGTGGGTCCCGGTATCGGCACGGCCTTGGTGATCGACTCCAAGGTGCATCGCGGCGCCAGCGGCACCGCCGGCGAGCTGAGCGGGCAGCGCTTCGCGGAACACACCTTCCTGGAGCGCTTGAGCCATGCCGGGCTGACCGAGGCGGACAGCTCCCGGGTGGATTGCGCCCGGCTGCTGCGGGCGCTGCGCGGGGAAGAGCCGGCCGATGATCTGGTCGCCGGGCTCACCGAGCTGCTGGCCGAGGTGCTGGGCAATTTGCTGGCATTTTTCGATCCGCACCGCTTTGTGCTCTGCGGTCCGCTGGCCCCCTTCGAGTCCTTCACCTTTGCGCTGCAAAGCGCATTGGCGCGTAGGATGGGGCCGGGGAGAACCGTGTTTGAGATCAGCACGCTGGGCGAGGATGCGGCACTGCACGGGGCTTTGCATGGGGCGAGGTCCAGGTATCTGGCGCAGCTTTGGTCAAGCTACCGGGCAGAAGGCGTCTAGGCGTTGACTGCGAAGCTCGCCACTAGCTATTGTAAAGAGTCCTTAATATAGTTTCTGGTTTGCTTGCCGTGCGATACCCCACGGCCTGAACCTCTTGCAGGGGAGTACCTGATGGCAACATCTGACGCATCGGCAGCTGAGTCGCAGTACGCTGCCATCGGCCTTGACATGGGCGGCTCATCGATCAAATACGCCTTGGTCGACGCCGCCGGAAAGCTCGTGGAGAGCACCTTCGGCCAGGCCACCACGCCGGACGGCGCCCACCCGGACGCCGTGGCCCAGGTGATGTCGGAGATTATCGGCGAGCTGCAGCGGCTCACCGGCGAAGAGCTGGACGGTATCCCCGCCGGCGTCACCGTGCCCGGCGTGGTGATCGACGGGGTAGTGCATACCGCCGCGAATATCGACGAGGCCTGGATCGGGCTGGACGCCACGGCGATGCTGAGCCAGGTGCTGGGCCGCGAAGTTTCCGTGCTCAACGACGCGGACGCGGCGGGCATGGCCGAGGTGTACGCCGGCGCCGGCTCCCAGGACGGCCGGCCGATCAAGGGCAGCACCCTGTTGCTGACCTTGGGCACCGGCATCGGATCGGCGTTCTTCCGCGACGGGGTGCTCTTCCCGAATGTGGAGTTCGGGCACCTGGAAATCGACGGATTCAACGCGGAGAGCAAGGCCGCCGCCCGGGTGATGCGCGAAGAGAACCTCAATTGGGAGCAGTACATCGCGCGCCTGCAGCGCTACCTGTCCCACGTCGAATTCCTCTGCAGCCCGGATTTGATCGTCATCGGCGGCGCGATCTCCGAAGACCATGAGCAGTTCTTGCCGCAACTGAAGCTGCGGGCCAAACTCGTGCCGGCAGAATACAACAACGCCGCCGGGGTGCTGGGCGCCGCGCATCGCGCTTTGCACTCGGGCACTTAGGAACCTATGCATACCATTGACCCGAACGCCCAAATCAAGCTCGTCGCCGTTGACATGGACGGCACCTTCTTGGACGGTGAGGGGCAAATCCCCGAGGCGGCCTGGGCCGTGATCGACGAACTGCAGGGGCAGGGCATCAGCTTTGTCCCGGCCTCCGGGCGGCAGTTCGCCACGCTGCGCGAACAGTTCGCGCAATTGGGCGAAATCGCCATCATCGCCGAGAACGGCACCGTGGTGATGCACGGCGAGAACGAGATCTACTCGAACATCATCGCCGGAACATCGGTCGCCGCGGTGATCGCCGCGGTCCGCGCCCAGGAACAGCTGGATGCCGGACTGGTGCTCTGCGGCCGGCGCACCGCCTATGTGGAACGCAGCGACGCGGCCTTCACCGCCGCGATCGCCCCGTACTACCGTGCGGTGCAGGTCGTCGAGGACCTGACTCAGGTGCAGGACGAGATCATCAAGATGGCGGTGAACGTGGGCACCGGCGCGGTGCAGGAGATGGCCGCGGCCCTGGAAGTTCCGCTGCAGGTGGTGATCTCCGGAAGCCATTGGGTCGATGCCATGAACCATGGGGTGCACAAGGGCCTTGCGCTCAATGCGCTGCAGGAAAAACTCGGCGTCGGGGCCGATGAAACGGCCGTCTTCGGCGACTACCCGAACGATCTGGAAATGATCAAGGCCGCCACCTATTCCTTCGCCATGGCCAACGCCCACCCGGTGGTGGCCGCCGCGGCGAACTTCACCGCCCCGGCGAATACCGAGCACGGGGTGCTGCAGGTTCTGCGCGCCTACCTCCAAGGGCGCAGCGAGCTCTGAAACGCTAGCTGCCTGAGTAGCGGGAATCCCCCGGGGGCGAAGCCTGAACTAACAGTCCCCGGGGGATTCCGGACGATCCCTATCTGGCCAGGTAATGACCAATCCCAGCCGTTGCCGCACGTACGCCGGTTGCCAGCGTTGGTTCGTAGTCCGGTAGGAAATACGGCGAGTGGTTGACTGGAAAATCGCCTGTGCGCGGCAAAAATCCGCCGAAAAACCAATATACGTACGGAACGGCTATTTCATCCCCTAGCGCGCCGAAATCTTCCGATCCCATAGCCGGGGGCAGCTCTGCTACTTGGTCGGCACCCAACTCTGCAGTCAGTGCCTGCTTGATTCGTTCGGTGTGTTCCGGATCGTTGTGAAGTTTCGGGAATGAATTGAGCTTCACGATTTCAGGAATTGGTGCATTGGAAGCGGCGGCTTCGGACTCGACTATTCGTTTTACTCCGCTGAGGATCTTGGAGCGTGCGCTGTCGTCGAGGGTGCGGATATTCAGCGTGAATTCGGCGTGATCGGGAATGATATTTTCCTTCAGACCCGCGTGGAAGGTGCCGCAGGTAACTACGGCGGGCGTTTGTGGATGCAGCTCTCGGGATACTAGACCCTGCAAGCGCGTGATCGTATGCGCTCCAAGCAGGATCGGATCAATAGAGTCCTGCGGCATAGAACCGTGTGACTGCTTACCGCGCAAGGTAACTTTTAGCGAATCAGCCATGGCCATGGCCGGTCCGCTAGTGATTCCAATGGAACCGGCGGCAAACGGAAAGACGTGCTGGCCCAGTATTACTTCTGGTCGCGGTGCCTTGTCCCAAAGTCCGTCGTCCAGCATGGCTCGGGCTCCGGCGCTTGTTTCCTCACCGGGCTGGAAGATCCAGACGATGGTACCGCTCCAAGCGTCGGTCTGTTCGGACAACAGAGCAGCTGACGTCAGAGCGGCAGTCACATGCGTGTCATGTCCGCAGCCATGCATAACAGGGACTTCGGTGCCGTCTGCCAACGTGCCGCGAACACTGGAAGCGTAGTCGGCGTCGGTATCCTCCGCGATAGGAAGGCCGTCGGTATCGGCCCGGAACCCGATGACAGGCCCCTCGCCATTGCGCTGGATCCCGACTACACCGGTTCCACCGCACGCGAAGTTCTCGATACCTAGTGCATCGAGCTGTTGCGAGATGTAGGCTGCCGTCCGATGTTCCTGCATGGAGAGTTCCGGGTTGGCATGCAGATGACGATACATCTCGTGCATGGCCGAGGTTTGCTCGCTATCTAGAGTTGTGCTGAGCGAGGCGGTAATTTCGTGGTTCATGGGGGATCCTTTTAGTCTTCGGGGCTTGCATGGACAGTCCGGCGATTCCGGAAAATCCAGGAAAATATGATGGAAGATACTACAACCAGAGCGGTAGCGAACAGCGCCAGCGAAGGCACCAGAGGAATGACAGCGAAATACATGATTAGTGAAAGCAGGATTGCGATCAGGGTTGGTCGTGGTTGCTTCATTGCAACTATCGCTTGAACTAGGACTGCACCCATCAGCGACGGCAGGATGTAGATGCGGGCAACTTCGATCATTTCGGTTGGAATGACCGAAATCATCCAAGAACCGAAGAAGCCGACAAAGACCAGCAAGCTGGTCAGATGGACAGTGGCAGCCCCGCAAATCGCCATGACGGCGGCCAAATCCCCACGCCGTGTTCCTGGCTTGGCATCGATTGAGGATTGGGCCACAATGGCCGCCGGCAGCAGCTTGTTGGAGATGTTGCCAATCATGAAAGCTTGATACATAGCAGCTGAGCCGAGGATGGGGAAGTAGGTCAGCGGCTCCACAAACCAGAAGACCCCGAAGGTGGCGGCCACAGCCGCGAATGCCACCCAGATCATTGCTGGGCTGATCTCAAGATCGGTGAACAGCACGAGATAGGCCGGGCCCAGCAGCGAGAAGAGCAATCCAGCCGTCATGGTGATAGAGCCATAACGTGTGGTTTGCTTCTCGAAACGGGCCATCGAGGCATCAGCGTTAGTTAAAGTCGGTGTGCTCATCACTTAATTCCTTTCACATTTCCTATGCGGTGTGCATCAGGTAGCCGGCGGTGATCGAGATGAGGATCGCAAAACCCAAAGACCATTCCTTGAGCCACTTGGCATTCAGTGTTTTGGCGAGGAAGAGGAATAGGGCCATTGATGTCGCGGAGATTAGGACCAGCATCATATGGATATTGGATTTGGGGATTTCGGCGATGGTAAGCATGCTGAAGGCGCCGAGTAGTGCGGCGCTGGGAATCAACGCCATGGCAGCGGGATTGCGTTTTGCCAGGGACTTTCCACCACGCTTCAGTATCGGGGTGAGCAGCAGAGTGCATAGCATCCACATGCCACCAGACAAGCTCATGGCTATAAAGGCGACGGCAAAAACCTGTTGGGTATACGTATCGCCGCCCAGCATCGACCCCATGGACTGCGCAGCGAGGTTGGCGCTCGCCGTTTCAGTTGATGCCGAACCGATTAGCCCAATGCGTACCAGTACGGCAGGCGTTCCGAACAGGGCTAGTAGAGCGATGGCGACCAGCACAACCGAAAGCGATGGGCCTATGGATGCGACAGCGCCAGCGCGGAAGGCCTCTTTAACTTCGCGCAGCGGCATGTCGACATGTGGAGCAGCCGCCTTGGTGGCTTTGACGTAGAGAATCGTCTGAATAAAGATTACGGCGAAGACACCCAGAGCGCATATCCATAGAAAAGGGATATTGGCTATGGCCCAGATGTCGGTCGAAGCTGGATTTCCTGCTGAAAGTGGTAGGCCCATGGGACTCTCCTAAATTTCGCATCAACTTTGTGATGTGGATCTCATGAAATAAATAGTGCCCTGCGCGTCTGGTTGCGGCAAGGAACTGGAGAAATCGCCAAATAAGTGGCCGGATCCTGCAAAACTCACTATTTTTAGCACCCCTATTCCCCATGTCGCCACTAGCGAGTGAGGATTGTGGCATACGTCGCACGACTGTTGATGTCTGAAAGGTTTGTCATGAATGAGATCCAGCGGCTCAGCGCTGTAGAGCTGACCAATAAAATTCGAAGCCGAGAATTATCTGCCCGCGAGGCCCTTCAAAGCCATATCCAGGCAATCGAAGCTGTCAACGCACAGGTCAATGCCGTTGTCACCACTGACTTCGAGCGCGCGTCGACCTTGGCTGCTACCGCCGACGAGATTACCGCTCGCAATGGGGAAGTTGGTGTGCTGCATGGCTTGCCGATGACGCATAAGGATACGTTCAATACGGCAGGATTGGTCTCCACTCAGGGTTCATTGGCACTGCAGCACTACGTTCCAGAACATGATGACTTGCAGATCGCCAGGCTGGCTGGGGCCGGAGCCATCCGAACTGGCAAAACCAATGTTCCAGAATTTGGAGCCGGTTCGCACACTTTTAATGAAGTTTTCGGTACGACCACTAATCCGTTTGCCCCGGATCGATCCGCTGGCGGTTCATCCGGCGGCGTGGCAGCAGCGGTTGCGGCTCGCATCCAGCCACTTGGCGACGGATCCGACATGGGTGGTTCACTGCGCATTCCAGCTAGCTTCTGCAATGTTGTTGGGTTCCGGCCCTCGTACGGTGTGATTCCAATGGAATCGCCGTCCAACGCATACTCGTGGCTAGCTCGCTCAGGACCGATCGCCCGCACTGTGGAAGATATCGCGCTATTTATGCGCGCTAGCGCGGGGGACACCGCACTTCCTACGCCAAATACGCTCAAGGCAGAGGATTTTGTTGCCCCAACGCCAAATTTGCGTGGGGTGCGCATTGGATACAGCTTCGATTTTGGTATCGGAGTGCCAGTTGAGCCAGAAATCATCGAAGTCCTTAAATCCCAGTTATCCGTATTCGAAGCCGCTGGTGCCATCGTGGAACAAGGGTGCATAGATTTCACGGATGCCGATGAGGTCTTCGAAAATACCCGAGCGTTTGATTTCGCGACGAACCTAGGTGAACTCGTACGCAGCAAGGAATCACTTATCAAGCCAGAAGTGATCTGGAATGTGCAAAAAGGGTGGGCGCTGGACGGCGAATCAATGATTTCCACGGTTGCTGCGCGTACGCGGCTGGAACAAGCCGTCCAGGCTTATTTCTCCAGATATGACCTGTTCCTTTCACCTGCCGCGCAGGTCCTGCCGTTTGATGCCGCTATCCGCTGGCCTGAACAAATTGCGGGAACTCAGGCTGAAACTTATCTTGATTGGATGCGCTCCGCCTGCTTGCTCTCGGCCACCGGGCTTCCGGTGATTTCGATGCCTGGAGGATTCACTAAATCCGGGCTTCCAGTCGGCTGGCAACTGGCTGCCAATCACTATCAAGACGTCAACTTGCTTAATTGGGCCGCCGGATATGAAGAACAAGCGCCCTTCGCAGCAACGGCGCCCCTGCTTGCGACCAACCCGCAATCTGTGTTGGCCAATCCGGTCCGAACGATCAGCGCATAGTTGGAAAGGTAGCGAAAACAATGAGCTTCGATGCTAATGCCCAAGAAAACGGCCCCTTGGCCGGGTACACGGTAATAGACCTGTCTCGTGCTCTGGCGGGGCCGCACGCGACAATGATGTTAGGGGATCTGGGTGCCCAAATCATCAAAGTCGAGAGCACCAACGGCGGGGATGACACTCGGGGGTGGGGGCCACCTTTTGTTGGACCGGAGGAGGACCGGCAATCCACCTACTTCCTGTCCTGCAATCGCAATAAGCGTTCTATTGTTTTGAATCTGAAGAGCGCCGATGGCTTCGAGACGCTGCGTTCAATGATCAAAAAGGCCGATGTCCTCGTGGAGAACTTCCGTCCCGGTGTCATGGACCGGTTGGGACTCACCACGCAATTGCTGCATGAGATCAACCCGAAACTGGTGATGCTCTCGATTTCAGGTTTCGGGCATGACGGTCCGGAAGCGGCGCGTAGCGGCTATGACCAAATACTTCAGGGTGAAGCTGGACTCATGTCCTTGACTGGCCCCTCTGCCGATGACCCGCAAAAAGTTGGGGTGCCCATAGGTGACCTGCTGGCGGGCATGTACGGAGCCTATGGTGTCTTGGCCGCTCTGCTGGAACGTGAGCGTACCGGACTCGGTCAGCAGGTCCGTACCTCGTTGCTGGCCGCAATTGTCGGCGTTCATGCGTTTCAGGGAACTCGCAATACCGTTGCGGGGCAGGTTCCCAAAGCCCAGGGAAACCATCACCCTTCCATTGCACCATACGGTTTATTCCGTTCCGCCGACGGTTTCGTGCAGATCAGCGTCGGCAGCCCAAAGCTGTGGCAAGCGCTGGTTGAGAAATTCCAGTTGCCCACAGCCGGCTTCGAATCGAATGCGCAAAGAGTTGAACGCCGTGAGGAGCTAATTGCGATCATTGAAAAGGTATTCATGCAGATTCCCACCCAGCCATTGCTCAAGCAGCTAGGGGAAGCCGGAATTCCAGCGGGTATCGTTCGTACCCTCGATGAGGTATATGAGTGGGACCAGGTTCGTTCGCAAGGCCTCGTGTTACAGGTCCAGCACCCTGTGCTGGGCCAGGTGGAGCTCCCTGGCGCACCTTTGAGGTTCTTTGACGGCAAGCACGAAGTAAGTCGAAAAGAACATACTGCACCCCCGTTGCTTAACCAGCACGAGCAGGAAATCCGCGAATGGCTTGGGCAAGACGCAGCGCAGGTAGCAACATGAGCAGTGATCCGGCGCGCGTCGAACGAATCACTACCAGAGCAATCATCGAGCAGGTACTGGATCCCGGCAGCTTCACCAGCTGGGATGAGCCGGTAGACTATTCCTTCGCTGCGGCCGCCTACCGAGAACAACTCGAGCAAGCAGCACTCCGTTCCGGATCGGATGAAGCAGTAATTACGGGGTTCGGCACGGTTAAGGGGCAACAAGTTGCTGTGGTGCTTTCCGAATTCGATTTTTTGGCCGGGTCGATTGGGCGCAATGCTGCGCAACGAATCGTCGCGGCCTTCGAACGAGCAACTGCACGGGGCTTGCCGGTGCTCGCCTCTCCAGCTTCCGGCGGAACCAGAATGCAGGAAGGTACTCCGGCATTTGTGTCGATGGTGCATATCACTGCAGCGGTGCGCGCCCACACGGAGGCCTCGCTTCCATATCTGGTGTATTTGCGTCACCCAACGACAGGCGGAGTGATGGCTTCATGGGGGTCAGCGGGCCATATAACCATTTCGCAGCCGGGAGCTCTTCTGGGATTTCTCGGACCCCGGGTATATGAAACTATCTACCAGCATCCTTTCCCGGAAGGAGTCCAAGTTGCTGAGAACCTCAAGCGACATGGACTTATCGACGCGGTGGTCCCTCTGGAAGAACTCGCAAGCATCGTCAACCGGGCCTTGAGAATTCTTCGTCCCAGTGATGGCCTTTCAGTTGCGGCTGAGTTCCCAACAGTGGCAGATCGTCGGTTGGGCGAGCACCAGGTCTGGCAGGCAATCCTGGCAACTCGAAAAGCGCGCCGTCCATCGGTGCGCCATGTAGTTAAATATGCGTCGAGCGATGCAATGCAACTTTCGGGGAGCAACGAGGGCGATAGGGATCCCAGAATGTATCTGGCTATCGCCCGAATTGGTGGACATCCAGTCGTGCTCGTTGGCCAAGACCGCTCTGGCCTGAATGGTTCGGGGTCCACTGAGCCAATGGGGCCAGCGTTCCTTCGCGAGGCGCGCCGGGGCGCGCAGCTAGCGGAGAACCTGGGAATCTCGTTGGTTACGGTGATTGATACAGAAGGCGCAGCGTTGAGCCAAAGCGCGGAAGAAGGCGGCATGGCCGGACAAATTTCCCGGTCGTTGAGTGCTTTGGTTGGACTTAACGTGCCAAGCGTATCGCTGCTACTCGGCCAAGGGACTGGGGGAGGAGCTTTGGCGCTGCTGCCTGCTGACATTTCCATTGCAGCCGCAAATTCCTGGCTCTCCCCGCTGCCTCCCGAAGGGGCGAGCGCCATTATCTATCGAGACACCGAGCATGCGTCTACGCTGGCGCATGCCCAGCAAACTGATGCTTTCTCTCTGAAACGTGCGGGGATTGTGCAAGCGATTGTGCCCGAGGAGTACGATGTGTGCAAAGCGCCTAGGCGCTTTGCACAAGAAATCGGACAGATAATATCTATTGCACTGACCAAGCTGGCGAAAGAGGACATTGCCGGATTGAGAAGACAACGCGCATTGAAATATGCATCGATTGGTAAGCAAGCACTACTGGGCTAAGCGGTGAGGTTCGACCTTGCACGACCGAGAAACAGGAAGATATGACAGAGCTCAGTACCACGCAACGGCGAATAATTGCGGCGCTTCAAGTTGATGGCCGGGCTACTTGGCGCAAGATTGCCACGGTACTAGACATACCGGAACGCTCGGTTGCGCGCCACGGCGCGTGGCTATTGGAGAGCGGAGTTGTCACAGTGGCTGCAGTCAGGCACCGAGAGCACTCGCTGCTGATAGCTTGCACCTGTGCTCCGGGAACCGGCCGGCTCGCAAGCGAAGCGCTGTCTTCCCGTTCAGATACCAGCTTTTCGTATCAGGTCACAGGGCGTGAGGATCTCGTCGTGGAAATGCACTACGACGGGGACCTCACCGATGTTCTCTCATTGGAGCTTCCAGCCACGCCCGGAGTCTCATCTGTCGTGGCCTATCCTGTGCTCAAGTATTTCAAGACGGTTCGCGGCTGGCGGCTTGGCTCGCTAAATGCGGCCGAAGAAAATTCTCTGCGCAAGCACCCCGATGTCACCAGTTGGAAGGCCAAACCCGATTTGGTCCCTAAAGATCAACTGATCATCAGCTCCTTGCGCGAAGATGGCCGGGCCAGTATCGAGTCAATCGCACGACGTGTGGCGATGAGCGAGACTTCTGTTGCACGCCGAATCGACTGGCTGCTGGCCAGCGGGCAGATAGCCATTCGGGCACTGGTCGAACCGTCTGCTGTGGGACTTCCTACCGAAGCATTGCTGTGGGTGTCTACTTCTCCCATTCAAGTTGAGCAATTAGGCCAACGGCTGGCGAGGCGCCCCGAGGTGCGCTACGCAGCGGCCGTGGCGGGAGACTGCCAGCTCGTCGTTAACGTGACAGTGGCTAGCCAAACGGAACTCTATGATTTCATCTCGAATAGCGCTTGGGGAGATTCAATGCTTCAAGTCAAAACCTCGTTTGTCGTCAAGGCGCGCAAACGCGGCGGAAGGCTGATCAGTATCTAGCGCGGACTCATGAAGGTTTTCCCGGCATAGCGATACCGGCTAGGCAGCTTTGCGGAGCGGCAACGGCAATACTGCGCAAAGCAGCTTGTCTGCCTCTGGCGAAACGTCGAAGCGCGAGCCGCTCATTTTCGGTTTCTTGCGGCTGCCGCCTGTTATCAGCCGTGCTGTGCCCGGGGTATTGATCTCGGCGCCAGTATTTGAAGCCCGAGGCAGTCCAGTCAGGTCAACCGCTCCCGCTGTACTTCGGTTCGGCTGATCGGCCGGTCGTCCGGCACCAGCGGATCGTCGCTGCCGCACCGGGACGAGGCGCTGGTAGCGGATGCCAACACGTGACCTGCCGGTCTTATTCAACGGTCCCGGCCCCGGCACGCGGTCCCGAATCCGGGGCGCGGTCAGTGGATGGTCGCGAGGCCGAAAGCCTAGAGGCTGTCCTGTTCGGCCAAATGATTGGCGATCGCATCGAAGGCGCGGATTGTCGGGAAGAGCTTGGAGGCATCCTGCGGCAGCGGCCAGCTGGAGAGCTTCACGCAGACCATCTTCGTGGCGGGATTCATGTAGATCATCTGCCCGTGGATGCCCAGCGCCAGGGCGACATTCGACTTGGGGTAGGGGAACCAGATCTGGTTGCGGTAGTGCCCGCCGGGCATCATATTGTCGCCCGGTGAGTCGGCGAAGGCCTTGAGCTGGTCCTCGGTGGCGGTGAAGGTGTCCCGAATCCAGTCCGGATCGAAAACCTTCTGCCCGGTCAGCGCCACCCCGTCGTTGACGTACAGGTGGCCGAGGCGCGCCAGGTCGCGCAGCGTCGCATTAAAACCGCCGTCGTACATGCCGGTGCCGAACTGGTCGGTGCCCATCACCAGATCTTGCTGCGCGCCGATCTTCGCCCAGACATATTCGGAGAGCAGCTGCGCCATGCGCGCGCCGCCGGCGGCCTCCAGCACCCAGCCGAGCACGTCGGTCTCGCAGGAACGGTACTCGAACGGACCGCCGTGCTCGCCCTTGGACTTCAGCGTCAGCAGGTAGTCGTACATTCCGATCGGGCCGATCGCGCCGCTGGGCTCGGTCCAGCCGATGGCCTCCTCCAGCAGGCGCACCTCGGCCTTCGGATCCAGGTACTCCTCGGAGAACTGGATGCCCGAACGCATGTCCAGGAGGTGGCGGACCGTCGCCCCGGCATAGCCCGAGCGTTCCAGAGCCGGCACGTAGTCGGTGACCAGCGCGTCCACGTCCAACTTTCCCGCGCCTGCCAGTGCGCCTGCCACGGTGCCCACGACGGTCTTGCTCATCGACATCAACAGGTGGTCGGTCAGCGAGGTCATGGTGTTGTAGTACTTCTCCACCAGCACCCGGCCATTGCGCATCACCAGCAGGCCATCGGTGTTCGTCGAGTTAATGACCCCGCGCACGGTCATCGACGGGTCGGACGCGGAGACCTTGGCTACCTCAAGCTCGCCGATCTCCATTTCGGTGAACGGCAGTTTCGCGATCGCGTCATCGCCGCGGGAGACCTTGGTGGTAGGCAAGAACTCGGCGAGGTTCTGGAAGGATACCTGGATGTTTTCCGGATACTGCCAGTTGGCGATCGTTAACTCGGATATCGCTAGGCCGCTGGTCATCTGCTGGTCCGTCTTCTCTTGGGAACGCTGTTGTGCTCTGTGTTTCGGAGCCTACCACCAGCGGTTGAACGGGAGAGTGATGCTGGGTTAGCGGTTTTCGGACGGCGGAACGTCGATGCCCTTGTACTGTGCTCGGATCGAGGAGATGAAGTGCTTCGCGTCGATGGTCAACTTCGTCTTCTTCTTCCCCTCATACTGCAGCTTCGCCTTGGTCACCAATACGCCCAAGTCAGCGCCTTTCCAGCGGTAATCTTCGGCACCGTAGATGCGCAGGAAGAACGCTTCCTTGTGGTTCTGCAGCTGGTGCCAGTCCAGCGCGCTGCGCGAGAACTGCAGCTTGCCCTTGGAGTCCAGGAAGTACTTGCCGGTGCGCGGGGCATGGGTGATGTACTGCACGATGTCATCGGTTTCCTTGATGATCATGTGGCTCCACACGTCCGCCCCGGAGAGCTCCTCCCAGCGCGCGTTGATCTCATCGACGTCCAGTTCGAAGTCCACGTCGAGGTATTCGAGCAAGTGGAAGAGGAACAGCGGGACATCCGCGTAGGCGCCGGCGGTCACGTTGGTGATCGCGCTCGCCCCGGAGATGCGTGGGTTCAATTCGCCCAGATATACCTCGTCGGTGTCGGTGTCGACCAGCACATCGACCTCGAAGAAGCCGCGGTACCCGGTGGATTCAAGCCCCGCCCCGACCTTGCGGACCAGTTCGATGGCGCGGGCGCGCTGCCCGTCGGTGACCACATCGGGGTGCATCTCGTTGCCGCACCAGCCGCCCTTGTACGGGGTCAGCTCCTTGTATCCGGCCAGCTCGGTGAGGATCGGGCCGACGACGGTGCCGCAGCGGGTGAGCACCGCTTCCACGGCTACCGGCTGGTTGTTGATCCGCTTCATGACCTTGAGCTGCTCGCCGATGATGTGCTTGGAGTACTGGTTCCAATCATCCTCGCTGGTGATGAAGAACGTGGTCTTGCCCGAATCGCCGTACGGGGTCTGCACGACCAGGTCATCGCCGAGCTTCGCCCCGCGGGAAAGCTTCTGCAGCTGCGCATAGGAGTCGGCGGTGCCCAGCACATTCGGCACCGAGTGGGCGCCGGCGGCGTTGCCCAGTTCGGTGGTGACGATCTTCGAATCCAGATGGGTGCGCAGCTCGTGCGAAGGCAGGATCAGGTCGTAGCCCAGCTCCTCGCAGATCGCCTCGGTCTCCTCGTCGAAGAACACCATCGCGATCTTCGGGCGCTGGCCACCGGCTGCGCGGTGGGTATCGATGTATTCGCGCACCTCGGGGTTTTCCAGCAGCCAGTTGTTGATCTCTTCGGAGCTCTGGAAGTCCACATGCGGCTTCTCGCTCGGGGTGAAGACCCGCGGGTGGTGCCCGTCCCAGCCGTCGTAGTAGGTGATGTAGCTGAATTTGCGCACCCAGCGGTCTAGGCCCAGCAGGTTCACCGGGGTGGCGCCGATGAAATAGATCGGAGTCTGGTTGGTGCGGAAGAAATGGCGCACCTCGCTCATATTCTTCAGCGTGCGGCCAAAATTCACGACACGTGGAGCCTCCACGATGCTCTCGTCGTCGTTGTAGGCGGCATCCACGGCAACATTGGCAGTCATCTCGTCCAAAACGCTTTCCTGCGACTGCGCTTTGCCGACCTGCTTGCGTAAATTGGCCAGATCGCTTGGTTTGGGCATCTGCGGTCGTGCAGGGCCTTCGCTCGCCTCAAGAAAATTTGCCATGGGATGTCGTTCCTTCGAAGTGGTAGACCTAGTAATTCTTCACGTGCCCGACGCTGGACACGCTGTGGACCGGTTGCTCTATCCATGTTTGGGGGTGCGAGTAAGGCGAGCGCAACGGTGAGGTAAAGCTGCGGTGAATAGTGAGTTTTGGGGCGCTTTTGCGTTGAGCAATAGCCTAGACGCGCGAAAGTCCTAACGTGAATTTAATGACACGTTAGGACTTTCTCTGTCATGTGACGAGGTCAGCTAGCCGAGCCGACGTAATACCCGATGGCTGCCAGGGCTGCCCGTACTCCGGTATCCAGGGCTGGCACATAGTCGGGCAGGAAATGCGGGGAGTGGTTTACCGGGGCGGGACCAGCAGTGGTGTCGAAGCCGCCGAACATCCAGAACACATTCGGTACGCCCAGCGCATCGGCCAACGCCCCGAAGTCCTCCGAGCCCATCGCCGGGGGCACGAAGCGCACCTGCTCGGCACCGAATTCGGTGCCGAAGGCCGAAGCCACGGACTGGGTCTGCTGCGGGTCGTTGTAGAGCCGCGGGAAGTTGTAGAGCGGCTCGATCAGCGGCGCAGGCGCATTGCCGGCCACTGCTTCGGCTTCGATGATGCGGGTGACCGCGCTGAGCACCTGCGCGCGAACCTCTTCGGTGAGCGTGCGGATATTCAGCGTGAACTCCGCGCGATCCGGAATGATGTTCTCCTTCAGCCCCGCATGGAAGGTGCCGCAGGTGATCACCGCCGGGCTCAGCGGATGCAGCTCGCGCGAAACGATGCTCTGCAAGCGGGTGATGATATGCGCGCCGAGCACGATCGGGTCGATGGAATCCTGGGGTTGCGAGCCGTGGGACTGCTTGCCGAAGAGCGTCACCTTCAGCGAGTCGGCCAGCGCCATCGCGCTGCCCTCGGTGACCGCGATGGACCCGGTCTGGAAGGGGAAGACATGCTGGCCGAGCACCACCTGCGGGTGCGGGACCTTGTCCCACAGGCCGTCCGCAAGCATCGCCTGCGCGCCGGCCGCGGTTTCCTCGCCCGGCTGGAAGATCCACAGCACCGTGCCGGACCAGCTGTCGGTGCTTCGGGCCAGCACCTGCGCCGCGGCCAGCGCGGAGGCCACGTGGGTGTCGTGGCCGCAACCGTGCATTACCGGCACCTCGGTGCCGTCGGCCAGTACCCCGGTGGCCACCGAGGCGTAGTCCGCGCCGGTGTCTTCCTTGATCGGCAGCCCGTCGGAATCCGCGCGGAAGGCGATCACCGGGCCGGGGCCATTGGCGTGGATCCCGACCACTCCGGTGCCTCCGCAGCGGAAGTTCTTGATGCCCAGATCGCTGAGCCGGCCCTGGATGTAGTCCGCGGTGGCGTGCTCTTGCATCGATAGTTCGGGGTGTGCGTGCAGGTGCAGGTAGCTTTCGTGCAGCGCACGGGTCTCCTGGAGGTTCAACGCGATCTCGTTCATGGTCTTCCTTTGCTTGGTGGTGCTTAGTCTTCGGTGGTCGCCGAGAACTGGGTGCGGTCCCGGACCAGCCAGGAAACGAGGATGGAGGCGATGACCACCAGCGCGGTGGCGAACATCGCCAGCGCGGGAGCCGCCGGCAGGATCACGAAGTTCATCAGCAGCGCGAGCGTGATGGCCACCAGCGTGGGGCGCAGCGACTTCATCGCGACGATGGACTGCACAAGCACCGCACCCATCAGCGAGGGCAGGATGTAGAGGCGGGCAACCTCGATCACCTCGGCGGGAACCATGGACACCAGCCAGGTGCCCAGCAGCCCGACGAAGAGCAGCAGGCTGGTCAGGTGGACCGTGGCCGCGCCGCAGATGGCCATCACCGCGGCCAGGTCTCCGCGTTTGCTGCCCGGCTTCGCGCCGATGGAGGCCTGGGCGACGATCGCGGCCGGAAGCAGCTTATTGGAGATGTTGCCGATCATGAACGCCTGGTACATGGCGGCCGAGCCGAGGATCGGGAAGTAGGTGGCCGGTTCGACGATCCACAGCACCCCGAAGGTCGCCGCGACCGCGAGGAAAGCCACCCAGATCATCGACGGGGCGATGTCCAGGTCGCTGAAGAAGACCAGGTAGATCGGGCCGAGCAGGGAGAAGATCAGGCCGGCGGACATGGTCAGCGAGCCGTAGCGGGTGGTTTGCTTTTCGAAGCGCGCCATCGAGGCGTCGGCGCCGGTCAGTTGTGCTGCTGAGGTGCTCATGTGGTGCTCCTGGTCTTAGGCTGCGGTGTGCAGGAAGTAGCCGGCGGTGATGGCAACGACGATGGAGATGCCCAACGCCCATTCCTTCAACCATTTCGCGTTCAGCGCCTTGGCCAGGAAGAGGCACAGCGCCATGGTGGTCGCGGATACCGCGACCAGGATCAGGTGGACGTTCGACTTCGGCAGTTCGGCGATGGTCAGCGCGGAGAACGCGCCGAGCAGGGCCGCGGTGGGGATCAGCGCCATCACCGCGGGATTGCGCTTGGCCAGCGATTTGCCGCCCTTTTTCATGATCGGGGTGAGGATCAGCGTGGCGAGCATCCACATGGCCCCGGACAGGCTCATCGCCATGAACGCGACCGCGAAGACCTGCTGGGTGTAGTCCGCCCCGCCCAGCGAGGCGCCCATGGTGACCGCGGAGATGGTCGCCGAACCGGTTTCCGCCGAGACCGAACCGATCAGTCCGATGCGCACCAGCACCGCGGGGGTGCCGAACAGGGCCAGCAGCGCGATGGCGACGAAGACGACCGCCAGCGAGGGGCCGACGGAGGCGACCGCACCGGCGCGGAAGGACTCCTTCAGCTCGCGCGCCGGCATGTCCACATGCGGCGCGGCGACCTTGGCCGCCCGCGAGTAGAGGACCGTCTGGATGAAGATGACTGCGAATACGCCCAGGGCGCAGAACCACAGGAAGGGGGTGTTGGCGATGGCCCAGATGTTCGTTGAACTCGGGTCGCCAGCGGCCAGAACGAGCTGTGGCTGCATGGTGGGCTCCTGATGAGGGTAGGTAACTAAGCGTGATGTGATGTGGATCGCATCTAGTTATAACCTTGCTAGCTTCCGTCAATAACGGCAATAATTGGCACGTATTGCCAAGTTTTTGTCGTTTTCCGCCAAATCTGTGATGGACTTGCCCGGTAGATGCAGGATTTAGTCACGGAGGGGAAGCCGCATGGCGCAGCACGAAGTTTTCAACGAACTGGAACGCCGCATCGTCATCGCGATGCAGATCGATGGGCGGGCCACCTGGCGGAAGATCGCCAGGGTGCTGCACGAGCCGGAACGGACCGTCGCGCGCTATGGCCAGGCGCTGCTGGAGAGCGGGCGGGTTTCGGTGGCGGCGATCGCGCACCGTTCCGGGTCGCTGGTCGCCTCCTTCACCTGTGCGCCGGGGACCGTGCGGGTGGCCTGCGAGGCGCTGGCCCAACGTCCGGATACCAGCTTCAGCTATATGGTCACCGGGCAGAGCGACGTGGTCACCGAGCTGCATTACGACGGGGACCTGGCCGAAATCCTCACCATGCAGCTGCCGGCCACCCCCGGGGTGAATGCGCTGGCCGTCTATCCGATCCTGAAGTACTTCAAGACCATTCGCGCCTGGCGCGCCGAACCGGTCAGCGAGGCCCAGGAACGTGCGCTGACCCCGGCCACCGGCGGGGAGCTGACCGAATGGAATCCGGCCCCCGGGCTCACCGAAAACGATTCGATGATCATCGAGGTATTGCGCAAGGACGGGCGGGCGAGCATCGATGCGATCTCCCGGCAGGTGAAAATGAGCGAATCCTCGGTCTCCCGCCGGGTGGACTGGCTGCTGCGCGGCGAGCAGATCAGCATCCGCACGCTGGTGGAACCGGCGCTGCTCGGCTTCCCCGTGGAGGCGCTGCTGTGGGTGCAGACCTCCCCGCACAGCGTCGAGGCCCTCGGCCAGCGCCTGCGGCTGCTGCCCGAGGTGCGCTACGCGGCGGCCGTCGCCGGGGACGCCCAGCTGATCGTCGACGTCACCGTGCGCACGCAGAAGGACCTGTACCGGTTCATCTCGGACACCGAATGGGGCGAGATGGTGCAGATCAAGACCGCGATGGTGCTTTCGGCACGCAAGCGCGGAGGGCGGCTATTCGCCGTGTAGCGTGGCGGCGAAGTCGTTCTGCGCGAAGTCGAATCCAGCGTCGGCCAGCACCCGGCTGGTGACCTTGCGCCCGGTCAGCGCCACCCGGGCGTTGGAACCCAGCGCCGCGGCGCCAAGCTTGGGCAGCAGCGAACCGGTGGGCAGCCCGGGCAGCCCGGCGATCGAGCGCAGCGCGGCCATCACCTCGTGGTTGCGCAGCGGGTGCGGGTTCGCCGCGTGCACAACGCCCGCGGGGATCGGCGGAGTTTCCAGGCCCAGCAGATTGCGCACCAGGCGCAGCCAGTCCTCCATCCCGATCCAGCTGAACCACTGCTTGCCGCTGCCCAGCGGACCGCCCATGCCGGTGTGCACCAGCAGGCTCAGCGGCTTGAGCAGCGGGGCATCGGGATGCACCACCAGCGAGGTGCGCAGCACGTAGCTGCGCGCCGCGTTGACCTGCGCGTCGTTGTAGGCCTGCTCCCAGGCCGAGGCCACGCCGGTCATTTCCGGCAGCGCCCGTGCGCCTTCGGGCAGCGGGCTGTCCTCGGTGAATTCGGTTTCCCCGCCATCGCCGAAGATCGCCGTGGTGCTGGACTGGATCCAGCTGGCCAGCGGGGTCTCCAGCGCCGCGGCGGCCTCGGCCAGGGTCGCGGTGCTCTGCACGCGCGAGGCGGTCAGCTTGGCGATGTTCTCGGCCGTATTGCGCTTGTCCACGCGCTCGCCGGCCAAGTTGATCAGGTGCACCGGATACTTTTCGTGGGTCAGCGCGCTGGCCCAGGCCCCCTGATGGCGCCCGTCCCAGGGGTACTGCTCGGCCGGAAAGTCCGGTTCCGCGTTCCGGGTGAGCACCGCGACCGAGGCGCCGCGGCAGACCAGCTCGGCGACCAGATTGCGGCCCAGGAAGCCGCGGCCCCCGGAGATGACCACATGGGCCGGTACGGTGCGGTGCGCGGCCGGTGGAATGACCTTGAACAGGCGGGCGGCCGCCAGCGCGAAGTCGGCGCACAGCGCATTGGCGACGCTGAATTTGAAGGCGGCGGTGCCGATCCCGCGCAGCGCAACGGTGAAGCGCAGCAGCGCGCCGCTGCCCGCGGAGTCGACCTGCCAGCGCAAGACCATCTCCCCGCCGGGCTGCGGCTGGGTGAACTCCACCATGCGCTGGGCCGGATTGCGGCGGGTGATCGAACCGGATGGGGCGGTGGCGCGGTGCAGCGGGCCGAACAGCTTGCCCGGCGGGCGCAGGTCAACCTTGGTGCCTACCCCGCGCTGGTCATCGTGCACCACGAAGCCGTCGAAGCTTTTCATCCAGCTGCCGGTCTGCGCCAGATTGCCGACGATGGAATACACGGCCTCGGGGTCCGCGGCGAGGTACTGCGATTCGCTGCGCTGCCAGCGGGTGAACTTATTGAGCATCTGCGCCATTCTCGGATCATCCTTCGAGTTGATCAGAAACTTCGGACTTCTCCAAGGCTACTTCGGTTTGCTGTGCCGGGGCGTGATGCGCGCCCGGAGCTGCCCTGCAGTGTCGCGCCGGCCTTGGAGGCGGCGCGGTGATTAAAGGAGAAAACCGGCGCCCGCCGAGTGCCGTTGGGCAGTCGGCGGGCGCCGGTTTCGTGAAGAAGAGCGAGGTGCGCGCTAGGCGGTAACCTTCGCGCCGAGTTCTTCTTCCATGGCGGTGAATTCCGCGTCGATCTCCGCGTTCGGCTTGAAGGTCGCCCGCGAAACGAGCCACGCGACAACCAGCGAGACGATGAAGCCCGGCACGATCTCGTACATGTTGCTGGCAAGCACGTCGATGTTGCCCCAGATGTAGACGACCGCGGCACCGGAAACCATGCCCGCGAAGCCGCCCAGAGCGGTCAGCTTGCGCCAGTACAGGGCCAGCAGCACGATCGGGCCGAAGGAGCCGCCGAAACCGGCCCAGGCGAAGGAGACCAGGTCCAGGATCGAGGAACTCGGGCTCAGCGCCAGCAGCGTGGCGATCACCGCCACGATCAGCACGCCGGTGCGTCCGAGCATCACCAGTGCCTTAGGCGAGGCCTTGCGTCCGGTGATGTTGTAGAGATCTTCGACCAACGCCGAGGAGCAGACGATCAGCTGCGAGGACATCGTCGACATGATGGCTGCCAGCACGGCCGCCAGCACCAAGCCGGCGATCAGCGGGTGGAAGAAGATCTGGCTGAGCAGCAGGAACACGGTCTCGCTGCTGGCATCGGTCAACGGTTCGTCGGCGAAGTAGGCGACGCCCACCAGTGCGGTGGCGATGGCGCCTGCCGAAGCCAGGAACATCCAGCCGATGCCGATGCGGCGTGCCGTCTTGGCCTCGCCCGGGCTGCGCAGCGCCATGAAGCGCACGATGATGTGCGGCTGGCCGAAGTAGCCCAGTCCCCAGGCGGCGGTGGAGAAAATCGCCACGACCGCGAGGAACCAGTTGCTGCCGGAGAAGGAGGAGAACAGGTTGAAGGCTTCCGGGTTCACCTCGGTGATCTTCGAGGCCAGCGAGCCGAAGTCGCCCATCTGGATGACGGCGACGATCGGCACCGCGATCAGCGCGGTGAACATCAGCAGGCCCTGGGCCACGTCGGTGAGCGAGGCTCCGAGGAAGCCGCCGAACAGCGTGTAGAGCAAGGTGATGACGGCAACGAAGATCATGCCGTTCAAATAAGGCCAGCCGAAGGAAGCTTCGAAGAACTTGCCGGCGGCGACCATGCCCGAGGACACGTAGAAGGTGAAGAACACGAGAATGATGACCGCCGAGGCGATGCGCAGCAGGTGCTTGCGATCCTTCAGGCGCTTCTCGAAGAAGCTCGGAATGGTGATCGCGTTCTGTGAGATGGCGGTGTAGGAACGCAGGCGAGGGGCGACGAACTTCCAGTTCGCCCAGGCACCGATCAGCAGGCCAATGGCGATCCAGGCTTCGTGCAGGCCGCCAAGGTAGATGGCGCCGGGCAGGCCCATCAACAGCCAGCCCGACATGTCACTTGCACCTGCGGATAGCGCTGCCACCCACGGCTTCAGGCCACGGCCTGCGAGCATGTAATCGTCGATATTCGATGTTCGCCTGAAAGCTACATAGCCGATGCCAAGCATCACGGCCATGTAAAAAGCGATTGCGATGATCTGATAAGTCTGGTCAGACATTTTTCCTCATTGCCGTTTTTTGTTCACCGGCGCGTGTTATCGCCCGGCGAACCGCGGATCTAGTGGTGCGAGTCACCACTATTGCACTTATTTTTCTATTTGTCTTGGCTACCTTCCCTGCTCGTTATGGATTTGTAACTTAAAAGACCGTATCGAACTAGTGCGCAGAATCAGAATCGAGTTCCGCGGTTTCGTGTTGAATTGCCAGCTGTTCGTGCACCAGCGTGCGCACCGCCTGGATCGCCGGGGACCGCGCCGAAGAGTGCCGCATCGCGGTGAAAATGGTGCGCACCGGGGCGTTGTGCAGGTCCACAAAACGCAGTTGCCGCTCGAACTGGGTCCACACCAGATCCGGCAGCAGCGCCACCGCGGTGCCGGTCTCGACCAGGGTGACATGTGCCTGAAGATCGGCCGTTTCGTAACGTACGTCCGGCTCGAATCCGGCCATGCGACATGACTGCTCCGCCCAGTGCCGGCTTGCCGCGCCCGGCGGTTCCATCACCCACGGCAGGGAGGCGGCATCGGCCAGCGAAGTGGTCCGGTCGAATTCGGCGTTGCCCTCGCCGCCGGGCAGCGGAAGCGCCAGGCGGATCGGGTCGTGCGCGAGGTGGCGGCGATCGAGGGTTTCGAAGATCGGTGCCGCGTGCCCCTGATACTGTTCGGCGATCACCAGATCGAAGTTGCGGGCGCTGGTTTCGTGCAGCGCTTCCTCGGGTTCGTGCTGGGTCATCTCCACGCGCAGATGCGGATGCATGGAGTGCAGCTTGCGCAAGACCGGCGGCATGATGGCGAGCATCGCGGTCTGGAAAACCGCCAGGCGCACGGTGCCCGAGACGTTGGACATGGTCGCCGCCAGGTCCGCTTCGGCGCGTTCCATGGAGCCGAGCAATTCCTCGGTATGGGCGACGAGAACCTGGGCCTGCGGAGTCAGCTGGAGCTTGCGTCCATTGCGTCGCAAAAGCTCGACGCCGGCTTCGTCTTCGAGCTGGCTGAGCTGCTGCGAAACCGAGGACGGGGAGTAGCGGAGCACATCCGCAACCTCGGCGATCGTTCCCCGGATGCTTAGTTCTCTTAAAAGACGTAATCGTCGCAGTTCAAGCACTGATTCATATCCTATTCACGCGGATGTTAAGTGAAGTTATGCCCGGGCGTTTCGTGCACCCATTTATACATTAGCAAACCCGAACGAAGCTCTTCGGGTTTGTTCACTTTTGCTTAATCAAAGTTGGGGTCATACTCGATCTTGCACACAGCATTTTCGCGGCCAACTATCCGGTGATTCCGTAAGCTCGTCAGCCACAACGAAATTCGCGATCGGTGTATCAATATAAGGACGAACTGCATCGAAGGGAACGGCAAATATGTCATCCTCTATCACCTCACAGCGAACCGTCGCTCCGGCGGTTGACGCAACAGGCAAGCCACTGACCCACCCCACAGAACTTGCCGATGAGACCATCGCCTTGGTCCGCCACTGGCTGACCGAAGCCGCCACATTCCCGGTCGACGCCTCTGCGGCGCGCCTCGCGGGAGTACTGAAAGATCCCAAGGGCCTGGACTTCACCGTGGGATTCGTCGACGGCGTGATCCGCCCCGAGGATCCAAAGGTCGCGGCCAGCAACCTGAAGCGGCTGGCCCCGATGGTGCCGGCCTTCCTGCCGTGGTATCTGCGCAAGGCCGTCGCCCTGGGCGGCACCATGGCTCCGCTGCTGCCGGGAATCGTCGTGCCCGTGGCCCGCAAGGTGCTGCGTGAAATGGTCGGCCACCTGATCATCGACGCCTCGGATAGCAAGCTGGGCGGCGCGATCTCCAAGATCAAGCGCGAAGGCGTGAACCTGAACGTGAACCTGCTCGGCGAGGCGATCCTCGGCGAGGGCGAAGCGAACCGCCGGCTGGAGGGCACCTCCAAGCTGTTGGCCCGCGACGACGTGAACTACGTCTCGATCAAGGTGTCCTCCACCGTGGCCCCGCATAACCACTGGGCCTTCGACGAGGCCGTGGAGCACATCGTGGCCAAGCTGCGCCCGCTCTACGAGCTGGCCAACAACGCGAGCGCGAAGAAGTTCATCAACCTGGACATGGAAGAGTTCAAGGACCTGGAACTGACCATCGCGGTCTTCACCAAGCTCCTGTCGCTGCCGGAGTTCAAGGACCTCTCGGCCGGAATCGTGCTGCAGGCCTACCTGCCCGACGCCCTGGGCGCGATGATCGAGCTGCAGGAATTCTCCGCCGCGCGCGTGGCCGCCGGCGGCGCGCCGATCAAGGTGCGCGTGGTCAAGGGCGCGAACCTGCCGATGGAAATCATGGAAGCCGATATCCACGGTTGGCCGCTGGCCACCTGCCACTCCAAGCAGGACACCGACACCAGCTACAAGTCGGTGCTCGAATACGCGCTGCGCCCGGAACATGTGCAGAACGTGCGCATCGGCATCGCCGGGCACAACCTCTTCGACGTGGCGCTGGGCTGGCTGCTGGCCAAGGCCCGCGGCGTGCAGCACGGCATCGAGTTCGAGATGCTGCTGGGCATGGCTACCGGCCAGGCCGAAGCGGTGCGCCGCGACGTGGGCGAGCTATTGCTCTACACCCCGGTGGTGCACCCGGCCGAATTCGACGTGGCCATCGCCTACCTGATCCGCCGCCTCGAAGAAGGCGCCAGCCAGGAAAACTTCATGTCCGCGGTCTTCGAACTGGAGCAGAACGAGGAATTGTTCGAGCGTGAGACCAACCGCTTCCTCGCCTCGCTGGAAAACCTGACCGACGTGGTGCCCGCAACGTACCGCGTGCAGAACCGCCAGCTGCCCGACGCCTCGCTGACCGAGGTGGTGGCCGGATTCGCCGATGGAACCACCGAGTTCTTCAACACCCCGGACACCGACCCGAACCTGGGCGCCAACCGTGCCTGGGGCCGGGAGATCCTGTCCAAAATGCGCGATTCGAACCTCGGCAAGGACCTGGTCGCCGCCCATACCCTGTCCTCGACCGCGCAAATGGATGAGGCCATCGCCATGGGCGTGGGCGCCTCGGCCAGCTGGCAGGCGCTCGGCGCGGCCGGCCGCGCGGAGATCTTGCACCGTGCCGGGCTGCTCTTCGAAGAGCGCCGCGCGATGCTGCTGGAGGTGCTCGGCTCCGAATGCGGGAAGAACATCGACCAGGGCGACGTGGAGATCTCCGAGGCGATCGACTTCGCCCACTACTACGCGCAGCGCGGCCTGGATCTGGAAAACGTCGACGGGGCAAGCTTTGTGCCCTCGAAGCTGACCGTGGTCACCCCGCCGTGGAACTTCCCGATGGCGATCCCCGCCGGGTCTACCATGTCGGCGCTGGCCGCCGGGTCCGCGGTGATCATCAAGCCGGCCACGCTGGCCGCACGCATCGGCTCGGTGATGGTGCAGACCCTGTGGGATGCGGGAGTGCCCCAGGACGTCTTGCAGCTGGTCTTCGCCGGCGAGCGGAAGCTCGGCACGCAGCTGGTTTCCGACGAGCGCGTTGACCGCCTGATCCTCACCGGCGGCTACGAGACCGCGCAGCTGTTCCGCTCCTTCCGCAAGGATCTGCCCTTGCTGGCCGAAACCTCGGGGAAGAACGCGGTCATCGTCACCCCGCATGCGGACCTGGACTTGGCCGCCCGCGATGTGGTGGCCTCGGCCTTCGGGCACGCCGGGCAGAAGTGCTCGGCCGCCTCGCTGGTGGTGCTGGTCGGCTCGGTGGCCGAATCGCGCCGCTTCAACAGCCAGCTGATCGACGCGGTGAAATCGCTGACCGTCGGCTACCCGTGGAACCCGGAATCCCAGATGGGACCGCTGATCGACGTGCCGGGGGAGAAGCTCGCGCGCGGCTTGACCACCCTGGGCGAAGGGGAGCGCTGGGCCATCGAGCCGAAGCAGCTCGACGAGTCGGGCAAGCTCTACTCCCCGGGCGTGCGCTACGGGGTGCAGCGCGGCAGCGAATACCACCAGACCGAGTACTTCGGTCCGATCCTGGGCGTGATGACCGCGCAGAGCCTTGAAGAAGCGGTCGAAATAGTCAACGACATCGACTTCGGGCTCACCTCCGGGCTGCACTCGCTGGATTCGGAGGAGATGGCCTACTGGCTGGAGAACATCCAGGCCGGCAACATCTACGTGAACCGCGGCATCACCGGTGCCATCGTGCAGCGCCAGCCCTTCGGCGGCTGGAAGCGCTCGGCGATCGGCGCGGGCACCAAGGCCGGCGGCCCGAACTACCTGGTCGGCATGGGCAGCTGGCGCGATGCACCGGTGACCGAAACGGCCACCTTGTCGGCCTTCGACGAGCGGCTGCTGAACGCCGCGGAGCTATCGGGCGAAGACGCCGACTGGTTGCGCGGTGCGCTGGGCAGCGACAAGCTGTGGTGGCACCAGGAGTTCAACGCGGCCAAGGACCGTTCGGGACTGGCCGCCGAGCGCAATATCTTCCGCTACAAGCCGGTGGATGTCACCGTGCGCTTCGAAGCCGCCTCCAGCGGGCACGGCATCACCGAGGCATTGCGCGTGGTGGCCGCCGGGGTCACCGCCGGTTCCCGGGTGATCTTCTCCGCGGATGCGGACCTGCCACGCGGGGTGCGCAACCTGTTCGCCGAGCACTCGGTGACGGTGGTCCGCGAAGATGCAGAGGCGTTCGCCGCCCGGGCCGCGCGCCTGGCCGCGAAAGAGGGGCCGACCGCGGCCTCGCGCATCCGCTTGATCGGTGGTTCGGCCAAGGCCGTTGCCGAGGCCACCGACGGCAAGCCCGATGTGGCGATCTACGCCTCGCCGGTCACCGGTGCCGGACGCGTGGAGTTGCTGCCGTTCCTGCACGAGCAGGCGGTATCGATCACCGCGCACCGGTTCGGTACGCCGAACCACCTCAGCGACGGGCTGATCTAGTCCGCTAGAGCTCGGCGCGCAGCACTCAGGCCGGTCCGCTTCCTTCCGGGGAGCGGGCCGGCCTGTGCCGTTGGCGCACGACGTGCGGCGCGGCAGAATATCAGGGCTCGACCAAACCGGTCCGGTACGCCAGCACGGTGACCTGGGTCCGATCGCGTGAGCCGGTCTTGGCCAGCAGCGAGGAAACATGGGACCGCACCGTTTCAATTCCGAGCACCAAATCCGCTGCGATCTCCGCGTTGGTCATGCCCCGGGCGATGCGGGCAAGCATCTGGCTCTCGCGCGTGGTGAGCGGGGGCCCGGTGTAGTCCGTGCTCCGGGCCCGGGGCCGGAGCAATTCGCGGACGGCCTCGGGAAAAAGCAGGCTGGATCCGTGGGCGACGGTGCGCACCGCCTGCACCAGCTCTTCGGCGGTGGCGCGCTTGAGCAGGAATCCCGAAGCCCCGGCCGCCAGTGCCCCGCGCACGTAGTCGTCGTGCTCGAAGGTGGTCACCACCAGCACCTTCGGCGGATCGGGCAACGCCAGGATCAGCTCGGTGGCGCGAATGCCATCAACATCGGGCATCCGCACGTCCAGGCACACCACATCGGGATTCGAGCGCCGCACCAGATCCACGGCCTGCGCGCCGTCCGAGGCCTCCCCGACGACCTCCAGGTCCTCCTCGGACTCCATGATCAGCCGGAACCCCTGGCGCACCAGAGGTTCGTCGTCTACGAGCAGTACGCGCACGCCGTGCGCGCCGGGCGGGGTCGCGCCAGCGTTCATGAACCGTGTCCTTTCCTCAGCAGCGGCAACTCGATGCGTGCCGTCCAGCGATTCTCGTGCAACCCGATGTCCGCGGTGCCGCCGCAGAGCGCCACCCGTTCGCGCACCCCGAGCAGACCCCGCCCACCGCCGGGGCGGCTGCCTCCGGCTCCCGGTGCGTTCTCGACACGCAGCTCCAGGGATTTGCCGGTGTGCCGAACCAGCAGCCGAACCTCCCCGCCGGCGCCGTGGCGCCGCGCGTTGCTCAGCAGCTCGGCCACGATGCCGGCCAGCTGCTGGCCGAGCATCTCGGGGAGATCCTCGGGCAGCTCGATGGCCGCCCGGAGCTCCATGCCGTTGCGCCGGTGAGTCTCGACCAGGCTCCCGAGGTCGGTGTGGGAGGGCGCCGCGGCACCGCCCCGAAGCACGGCCAGCATCGCATCGAGCTCGGCCATGGCCGAACGGGCCGTGGATTCGATGGTGTCGAATCGCTCCGCCGCCATCTCCGGGGCGCGCCGTGCCAGCCGGCGGCCGGCGGCCGCTTGAATGCCGACGATGCTCAGCGCATGCCCGATGCCATCGTGCAGCTCTCGGGCGATGCGGTTGTGCTCGGCCTCCCGATCGGCCCGGGCCAGGGCCAGTTGGAGGCGGTCATGGGTGGTGGGTCCGAGGAATCTGCCGACCAGCCGGGCGGCGAGCAGCCCGAGCGGCCACCAGGACAGCAGCGCGGCCAACGCGATCAGCGCCGCCAGCATGGCTCCGAGCCATCGGCCGGGTCCGGCCGACGGAGCAGCGAGCCCCAGCGGCAGGGGGCGAGCGGTCAACAGGTCGAAGGCCGCCGAGCCGGCCAGCGGCAGAACGATCAACAGGCAGCTGGCCACGAAGAGGCCGCCCGCCAGGTGGAACAAGACCCAGAGGACCGTCTGGATCCGGTGTGCGGGGCGCACTGTCAGCGGCGCGACCAGCTCCTGGCGGCTGGAGAGCATGGTTCGCGCTGCGCTGACCTCCACCTCGCGAACACCGGGCACCAAGCCCAGGGCCGCGCCGAGCAGAATCGACCCGGCGGCGATCGCACCGAGCAGCCGCGGCTGCATTGCCCCCTGGCTGGCCGGTGCTTCGGCGACCGTGTACACCAGGACCATGACCACCATGACCACCATGATCGTTGCCGTGGCGATTGCGGCGCCGGACATCAACCAGGCGAACTGCCGGAGCAATCGGGATACGGTGGTCATGGCTCTATCCTTGCCTATGAGCCGCTGTGCGGGCTAGGGGCCGGAGTCCGGATAATCCCCGAGGGGCCGGTGATCCGGCGGTGCCCGACGTAGCCCCAGGCGGCCAGCGCCAGCGCCGGTCCCCAGAGCCAGCAGGGGAACACCAGAGCCATGAGAAAGCTTCTCTCGGACGCTGCCGCCTGCACCAGCAGCGGAACCGCGGTGAAGCAGAGCATCGCGGCAACCGCCCCGGCCGGCAGTGCCGCGGCCATGACGGGGACGGGACGTCCGGCCAGCCAGGGCACCCAGCGCGGGAAGTTCTCGCCCCAGGGGCGGAGCAAGCCCATGGTCAGCACCGCGCCGAGCCACGCGCCGGAGGATAGCGTGATGCCCCAGATGCGGGTCGCGGGGTCGGCCGCCGCGTCCCCGCCGAATATCGGCCAGGGGGTGAACCAGGTCAGCCGGGCCAATGCGTAGGGCAGCGGCCCGCAGGCGGCGATGAGGGTGAACACGCGCCGGTGCCGGGTGACCCAGCTGGTGGCCCGGGCGACGAATTCGGTGCCCCGGGCACAGCGGATGGTCACTGCGGCCCATAGGAGCGCGAGAAGCAGCAGCAGCAACGGTCCGAACAAGTTCGCGCCCTGGCCGGCCAGTTGCGCCACGAAGGTGGTGGCCAGGTTGCCCAGCGCCTCGCGGCCCAGCACCGCCGCACCGGCCAGGAGCACAAGCGCCGGCACGCCAAACGTCCAGCGGGCCGCGGGGTAGCGGCGAATCACCTGGACAAGCAGCCCGACGAGCAGCAACGGCATGCACAGCGCGAGCAGGTAGCCGGCACTGGTCAGCGTCGCGCTGCTGCCGAAACCCGCACCCAGCACCAGGGTCAGCAGCGCCGCGCCGGCCATCGTGCCACGACGGCCCAGTGCGCCGGAGAGTGACGCGGCACCGGTGGCCAGCGCGCCCAGGGCGGTGATCAGGAAGACCCGCGTAGCGGTGTCGCCGGAGGTCAGCGCCGCGATGAGGGTGGCGGTCTGCTTCGCATGAAAAAATGAGTCGGCCGGGTGCAGCAGCCAGACCGCGCCGAGGACCGAGGCGAACAACGATGCGGCGGTGGCCGCCAGCAGCAATCGGGGGAGTGTGTATGTGCTCATAGTCCGATTCTTCTCCGAGCCGCTGCCGAGCGCTTCACCCGCGCGGGGGAACTGCATCCCCCGCGCGAGCGATTTTGATGCTTGCCGCGGGCAACCGCCGCAGGCTTGTACGCGGCCCCCGGTGCGCAGCACGAGGGGGCTGCCGGTCCCATTCGAACTTGCCGTGCCGATGGCGGTGAGAAAGGCAGCGACCCCGAACTCCGCGGTATTTCAATCTATCGAATTGTGCAGAGCTTGGAATATCGGGCTACTTCTTCCGGAACTTCCTCCCGACGCAAAGGGCTGCGACCCGATTGCTATGACGCGAACAACTGGTCGATGAGCTTGGTAATTGCTCCTCGCTAGCTAGGTAATCTGGCGCTATTCGGACTGAAATTGATGCCGCCACTGGCCAGCAGGCAGTCTCAAGCCAAAATGCTGAGCCGCGGATGTCGGGAACTCAAGGTCCGTTGCTGGCTGCGCTAGGTGCCGGGTGGGTCATGGGCCTTTTTGTAGACTCTGCCAATAAGCCACTGGCACTACGAGGTCGAGGACCTTATACGTGCAAGTAACAAGCAACTAATTAAAATGCGGCATTCATCGAGCCCTTCTACATCTCATCCGTCGAATCATTCGGACTCAGGAGCCTTGCGAACCAGTTGAAGCCGGACCGCGTGCGTCATGTACGTTGCGATACTCGACTCTCATGCGTACTGATCTTCTCGGCGGTGAAGTCTTAATGAAGACGACAAGCGTCCGGGGCTCTGGGCAGGGATAAGATTTCACCCATGGCGCGTACTTTTACACTCATCCAATTGCGGTACTTCATGGAAATCGCGCGATTGGAAAATATGCGTGCGGCAGCCGCGGAGCTTAATGTTACCCAATCAACTTTGTCGGCTTCCTTGAGCCAACTTGAACGCGACCTTGGAGTCCAACTCTTTCAACGGCTACCGAACCGTGCTCTGCGTTTAACCCAGGACGGCAAGCGGATGGTCGCCGGGTCGCGCATGCTACTCGAAGATGCCGATGGCCTTTATGCCTCCATTAGTGGAGAAAGCCAGCGTTTATCCGGAATCTTGCGCGTTGGGCTCTTTGCGCCGTTGGCACCATTCATTGCACCAAAACTGCTGAAGGAATTCAGTTTGATGCACCCTGGAATCACCATATATTTCGTCGAAGGTGACCAGCAAAGAATTCTTGATGCCCTACGCCATGGTGAGTGCGAGATTGCATTAATGTATGACTTAGGTGTCGGGACAGAGTTCTCAATGGAACCGGTTGATCAGCTCGGCGCGCACTTGATCGTCAGTGAAGAGCACCATCTGGCGGTTGAACGACAACCGGTGCATCTGGCGCAAGTCGTCGAAGAGCCGATGGTACTACTCGATCAAGAACACTCTCGCGAGTATTTCCTTCGACTATTTTCGAGCCTGGGTCTTGAACCCAATATTGGCCATTGGGTTTCGGGCTATGAAACTGTGCGTTCGTATGTGGCCATGGGTCTTGGATACTCGATATTGAATCGGAAATTGTCCCACGATAAGACATACACCGGTCGGTCGGTAGTTCCGATCGAAATCGCCGACCCAGTATTGCCCATCGCAATGGTGGTTGTTTACCCCAAGGATTTGCCGGTCAGCCGCAAAGCTCGGGCCTTCGCCGACTTTAGTGCACGAAATATGAGCGCGTAGCCTCACTTCTGATCAATTTTTCCGATCAGGGTAACTAATCTTTTGCGTTGGATAATGTCGCTCACGTCACACATTCTTGATAACTAAGAGACCGAGCATCGACGCTCGCTCCTTCCCAAACACCACCAGCAATATTCACCGCTGGTCCCTGTAACGAAAGAAGGCAGCATCGTGACAGTGAGTAGCAGCACCCCGACAACTACGGATGCCATAGATCAACGGCAACAACAAAAGATGAAGAGGCGTGTGCTCGCCGGAGGAAGCATTGGCCAATTCATCGAATTCTACGATTTCACGCTGTATGGGCTGTCCGCGGTCACCTTGTCTGCTTTGTTCTTCCCATCCCAGAGCCCACTCGCAGGGCTGTTGGCCACCTTCGCAACATTCGGAGTCGCCTTCTTCGTTCGACCGCTGGGTGGATTGTTCTTCGGAGCATTAGGTGACAAGATCGGTCGGCGCAAAGTCTTGTTCGTGACTCTGATGACTATCGGATTGGCCACCTTCGGGATTGGCTTGTTGCCTACTTACGCGCAGATCGGCGCGCTAGCTCCAGCGCTGCTGGTGTTGTGTCGGTTGGTTCAAGGATTTTCCGCTGGCGGCGAGTCCGTAGGCGCTCCTGCCTTCGTCTTCGAACACGCTCCGATCAACCGGCGCGGGTTTTGGCTAAACATCACCCTCGCCGCCACAGCGCTTCCCTCCGTTATAGGCGGCACGTTGATACTCGTGTTATCAACGACGATGGATCCAGCGAACTTCCAATCTTATGGTTGGCGAATTCCTTTCTTGCTCGCACTGCCGTTGGCGCTCTTTGGGCTTTGGATTCGCGCAAAGACGGAGGAATCGGAAGAATTTAAAGCCGTTCTGGCGAAGAATGAGCACAAGGAATATAGTCCGCTGCGCCAAACGTTCGCCGAGAACAAACTACGCATGCTGCAGGTAGTCTTCGTGATGGCGCTGACCGCGATGGGCTTCTACTTCCTCTCCGGGTATTTCGTATCCTATGTGCAAGTTTCTGGAAACCTCAGTCTGGAAATGTCGTTGCTTGCCAACGCCGTCGCGATGGCTTGTTATGCCCTGTTGCTACCTCTCGGTGGCATGTTGGGCGACAAATTTGGCCGAAAACCGATGCTCATTGTCGGCTCTGCTTCTTTGCTGCTTCTTAGCGTTCCCTGCTTCTGGCTCGTCACGAGTGGATCTTTGTCCTTGGCGATAGCTGGCCAACTGCTCTTTGTGATCCCAATGTGCATCTACGGAGGCGGCTGCTACACGTTCTTCGTTGAAATTTTCACCACCAAAACTAGATTTACCTCCTCTGCAATCAGCTACAACGTCGCGTATGCGCTATTCGGCGGGACGGCCCCCTTCATCGGAACGTGGCTTGTTTCGATGACTGGAGTCTCAATGATGCCAGGTGTCTATATGGCCGCAGGGGCACTGATAGTGCTTTGCCTGTTGCTGTTTACCCCGGTACCGGAAACACACCCACTGTTCAGCAAACCGGAAACGCCCCTAACCAACTAGCTAGACGAATGCCGATTCAATTTTGAAAGGTACGAATAATGCATCACGAGTTCCTGACCGATTTTCACCATGTCGCTACATTCGGCGCTACTGCTAACTTAGGCGTTGACCGTCAAGCTGCAACGCCGGAGGACAAATTGAGCCGAGACTGGTTTGCCGCGTTCACCGCCGAAAAGGGGTGGGAATTGCGCGTAGATGGGATCGGGAACATGTTCGCGCTGATCGAATTCAACCCAGGTGCGCCCTACATTCTGCTGGGCTCACATCTGGATTCCCAACCTTTGGGTGGACGCTTTGACGGCGCCTATGGCGTCATTGCCGGGTTGCACGCCGCCCAACAGATTGTGGAGCGGCAACGAATAGAGGGCGAATTGCCGCAGTTCAATTTAGGCGTTGTGAACTGGTTCAATGAAGAAGGTGGTCGTTTTGCACCATCTATCATGGGTTCTTCGGTATTTGTGGGGTCCATGGACGAGGAAGAAATGCTGAAGGTTACCGATTTGCAAGGCATCAGCGTTGCCCGGGCTCTCGAAGCAATTGGATATCTGGGCAAGGACCCTCGCCCCAACGTCGCGGGATACGCGGAAATCCATATCGAGCAGGGTCGGGTTCTGGAACGGGAATCAGTATCCATCGGTGCCGTGGACTATTCGTGGCATACGCAAAAACTGGATGTCGAAGTGCTAGGCGAACAGTCCCACACCGGGGCTACCGCCATGGCTGATCGCCATGACGCATTGGTTGCCGCAAGCAAAGTGATCTTGAAGGTGCATGACGTCGTCGAGCGCTTTAGCGAGGGGAATATCGTCTCCTCAGTGGGTCGTATGACGCTCGAGCCCAATTCGCCCATCGTGGTCGCTCGACGTGTGCATTTGGTCGCCGATTTGCGCGCGGTGGATAAAGACTTAGTTCTCGAAGCACGGCGTCTCCTTGTCGGAGAAATCGCGGAGATCGCTAGGGAGCATGACATCAAGATTAACGTCAACGATTTCGACGTGCGCGGAATCCAGTATTATCCAGAATCCGGTTTGCAATTGGTGGAAAAGGTTTCGGCAAATCTTGGCCAGAGCGTTCGCCGGATCCGTACCATGGCAGGGCATGATTCAGTTGCGATGAACAAGATCGTGCCGACGGTGATGATGTTCATTCCTTCCATCGATGGCGTCAGCCATTGCGAACGAGAATTTTCTACAGACGAAGACATGTCCACCGGCTTGAACGTCCTCGCCGAGACTGCCTGGCAGATGATATTCGGAGCGTTGGATCCAGATTGCCAGCACTCGGATCTCGTTTCTGACTCGGTGGGGCGGATTTCGTGAATTACGCAGATTTGGCATTTCTGTCAGCGGTCGAACAGAAGCAGGCATTTGTCGAGGGGCATACCTCGCCAAGCGAAGTCCTAGAAGCGCAACTTAGTAGGGTTGATTCCTTCAACTACGGTGAAGAGATAGGAGTCAATGCCTTCACCGAAGTCATGCAGAATGAAGCACGAGAATCCGCACGAGCGGCCAGCGATAGGTATGCAAGGAATCGACACAGCAGTAAGCGTAGTCTTCCTACTCTCCTTGGCATCACGGTAGCGACCAAAGAAAAACACGCCTTGGCAGGGAAAGCACATACTCAGGGGCTGATGGCCCAGCGCGGCACTTCGGCTGGGGTGGATCATCCCGTTGTCGCACGACTGCGTGCCGCGGGAGCGATCATTCATGCGCGTACGACGAGCCCAGAATTCAGTTGTGCAACTGTCACACATTCGCCGATGTGGGGAACGACGCGAAATCCTTGGAACTTGCGGATGTCGCCCGGTGGATCCTCCGGCGGTGCAGGCGCAGCCTTGGCAGCGGGGTTCACGACGTTGGCGACGGCTTCTGATATCGCAGGATCTACGCGCATACCCGCTGCCTTTACCGGAACTGTGGGTTACAAGGCGCCATACGGTCGAGTACCGGGGGCTGGGTTCTTAGCCGTCGATTGGTACCGTGGCGATGGTCCGATGGGACGCACCGTCGAGGATGTCGCGCTCATGTCATCTGTTATAAGTGGCAAACATTCGTCGGATGCGAATTCGTGGGGTGCTCCAGGAAAGGAATTGCTTGGCGAGAGAAAGCCACTCGATCAAGTGCATATCGGGGTAAGTCTTGATCTGGGGGATTACCCTGTATCAGCGGACGTAGCACGATGCTTCACAGATGCAGTCAACCTATTTCGTGCGTCCGGTGCCAAAATTTCAGAAATTAAGATTCCTTGGTCGACGGAGCAAATCAGAAAGACAATCTTTGCTCATTTTGGACAGATTCTCGCCCCGGCAATGGCTGAAATAATTGGAAACTCCACCGAACCAAGGGCGGCATACACCGACCAGTTCATCAGGGATTCTCTGGAGCAGGCAAGAACGGTTTCACTGATCGAATCATTACAGATGGATGTGCTAGTGAACGCCCAATTGGCAGCTGCGACTGCGGAGGTAGATGTATTGATATGTCCAACTAACGCGATGGACTGGCTGCTTGCTGATGGCAACTATCTCGATGGGTTACAAATTGGCGATCGGTCTCTGGCTCACTATTGGGAAGGGCATATGACTAGCCCTTTCAATGTCGCTAATCAGCGCCCAGTTCTTAGCATTCCGTGCGGAATCGGCGCCAACAACGTTCCCGTGGGCTTGCAGGTAGTGGGGCAAACCTGGGACGAATCATCGACCTTTGGAATTGCCGCCGAACTCGAACGGGTCCTTGAATTCAGCAATCGAGCCGAGTTGAATGATTCGCCCGTATTTGTAGAAGGTTAAATTTCAGGTGGAGGCCAAAGGGCTCCAGCTGCAGTTACTCCGCGGTACTTGACCCGGATCCAGACAGTGGGGCAGGACCGTCCAGAGCAGCCCGTCCTGGACGGTCGCTTCGATCCGGCCAAGCTCGATCGTCGGGTGACGGTTGAGGCAGGATAATGCCAGAATTGCCAGTCTCGTTTCGCCGCCGTCCAGCCAGACGCGGGCGCAAACCGGCAGTTCTCCGCTGCCGCCGGAATTGGCCGAGAGTTCAAACAGCGGGTGCAGCGCGTTGAGCTTGTCGGCCGGGGCGGGTGCTCAGGATTTTGCGGATAACTGGCCCCGGTAGCGCGCGGCCAGCGCATCGGCGGCCACGGAGAGCAGCGCGGGAAGGATATAGCGGGCGAGCGTGGCCAGCACGAAGAGGGGCAGCGATCCCTCGGGGGCCTGCGCGGCGGCCAGCGCCAGGAAGCCAAAGCCGAGCCCGCTGGCCAGGCCCACGATCCAGCCGGCGGCACCGCGCGGGCGCAGGATGAACCAGCCGGTGAGGGCCACCAGCGGAAGGATCAGGCCCAAGGTGTGGAAGTAGCCGGTGTAGGCGCCGGTCAGATCGAGCGCGGAGACGAAGAACCAGTCGCCGTATTCCACGCTGCCCAGCACCGGGAGCTTGAGCAGCAGATCGAGCAGGAAGCTAAGCATGATGATTCCGATGCCGAAGATTTTTGCCGCACGGGTGATTGGCAACAACCAAAAAGTGGCTAGTACCAGGCAGCGCAGCACCCAGAGGCTGACTACTACCAAGGCGTTCGAACCTAAGACCAGATGGGTCATGGCTAGCGCGGTGTTGCCGGCCAGTCCGAGGATCACCGCGAACCAGATGAAGATGGACAGGGCTGAAAGCTGCATGCGGGGTTTGTTCTCGGTCACCGAATCAAGTGTAGTCAGCGCGGCTGTGTACTGGCTATATTGGCGGTTTAGAGTTCCAGTTTGAGCGCCTTGCGCAGGGTCAGCGCCCCGCCGGTGTGCATCACCGCACGGCGGTAGATCCGTTCGGCGAACAAGATAGTGAACCAGCAGGTAGCCAGCGTAAGGGCCAGTGAGATGAGCGGTTCAACCAGTGAGACTTCACCGCCGAGCAGGCGGATTGGCATCGCGACGGAGGAAACAATTGGCACATAGGAGGCGATGACCAAAAATCCGTCCTTGGCGTAGATTCCGATGAACAGCACCGCCATCAACACACCGACTACCGGCCCAGAGGATTGTTGGAGGTCTTCGGTACGGCTGGCTAGTGCTCCCAGCGTCGCCCAGATTCCGGCGAGGACCAGGAACCCGACGAGGAAGAAGGCCACAAACCAGCCGGCTACTTGCGAGACGACTCCAAGGAACGGGATCTGAACTGGTGATAGATAGGCGGCGAACAGGCCCACGGAGAGGAAGAGCAGCAGCTGGGCCAGCGCGAGAATCACGTTACCCAAGATTTTGCCCGCAAGCAGCTGACGCAGATTGATCGCGCCGGCGAGGATCTCCACTACCCGGTTTTGTTTTTCTTCGATCACCGAGTTGGCTATCGGCATGCCGAAGATGAGTGCTGACATATAGAACAAGAAGGAGAAGAGGAACGCCATAGCCTTGATCATGGAGGCACGTTCGGCGTCCCCATGCATTTGGGTGACCGTTAGTGCACCGTCGCCCGGTAGCTGATCTGCGTTCAGCCCGGCCGAAGTGAGCAGTCGCGCGGTCAACACCTTCTCGGTGGCTTCGCGCAGCGCCCCATGGAGTTTGTCCGGGACTTCATCGGATCCGGTGAGCGTAAATTTATTTGCTGGGCCCTGGCTCAGCGTGGCATCAAGCTCCCCAACATCAAGTTGCGCGGTGGCATCATCGGCCGGTAGCTGTTCGACGTTGATTTTCAGCTGGTCTTCGGCGTCCGAGGCCGCTTGGTTGAGGACGGTGAGACTGGCCTGATCGGTGGCCGCCACCGAAAACTGCGTGGTGCGTGTGGCGAGAAATCCGGTAACGGCGATCGAACCGATGATCAGCAACAGCGTGACCAGGGTGGAGATGATGAAGGCCTTGTCGCGCAGCTTCGTTTCGACTTCGCGCAGGGTGACGATCAGCCAGGCGGGGGTGGCAAGGGTGTTCATGCGATGATCTCCCGGTAGATATCCGCCAGCGCGGGGCGGTGCAGGGCGAATTCGGTGACCGTGCCGCGGGAGAGCGCGTGGGCCAGCACGCGTTGCGCGTCGCCTGGCGTGCCGAAGCTGACCAGGGCGTGCTGCCCGGAGAGGTCGATCACCTCGACCCCCGGCTCGGTGCGCAGCCAGCCGGCATCGGCGCCCAGGGCCAGGCGGTGCCTGCTGGCTTGGGCGGTGCGCAGCTCGCTGGCCGGGGCGTTGGCCAGGATCTTGCCCTCCTGGATGATGACCAGGTGGTCCACCAGGGTATCGAGCAGATCCAGCTGGTGCGAGGAGAAGAGCACCGGGACGCCGCGGGCCGCGTAGTCGCGCAGGATGGAGCTCATCGCGTCCACCGCCAACGGGTCCAGCCCGCTGAAGGGTTCGTCGAGCACCAGCACGTCGGGTTCGTGCAGCAGCGCGGCGGCCACCTGCACGCGCTGCTGGTTGCCCAGCGAAAGGGCCTCCAGCCTGGATTTGGCCCGGTCCGCCAGGCCGAAGCGGGCCAGCAGGTCCATCGCGCGGGTGCGTGCGGTGCCGCGGGCCAACCCGTGGAGCTGACCGAGGTAGATCAGCTGGTCGATCACCGGCTGCTTGGGATACAGCCCGCGTTCCTCCGGCATGTAGCCGAAGTTGGGGCGGGTGGGCGCGTCCAGGGCGGCCCCGTCCAGGGTGAGCCGGCCGCCGTGGGCGTTGAGCAGTCCCATGATGATGCGCATGGTGGTGGTCTTCCCGGCGCCGTTGGCGCCGACGAAGCCGGTCAGCGCCCCGCGCGGCACGGTGAAGCTCACCTCGTCCAGGACCTTGGTTCCGGCAAAGGACCGGGTGATCTGCTGAAGTTCGAGCATGCTCGGTCTTTCTGGCTTGGGAATCTCTTCGCTTGCCTTCCAGCTTAGGAAGGCCGGGGCGGATCCGCCTGATGCTTGGGGATGAAACTATTGGATGAGCCCGGCGCGGTGGGCGTAGAGGGCCGCCTGGACGCGGTCGCGCAGGTGGAGCTTGGCCAAGAGATTCGACAGGTGGGTTTTCACCGTCGCCTCGGACAGGGCCAGCAGGGCGGCGATCTCCTGGTTGTTCTTGCCGCTGGCCAGCGCGGTGAGCACCTGGCGTTCGCGGGCGGTCAGCGCGTGCAGCGCCGCGCTCTCTGCGCCCGGTGCCGAGGTGCCGGGGCGCGCGCTGGTCTTGCGGGCGATGAGCTTGAGCGTGGCCTCCGGGGAGAGCAGCGCGTATCCGGCGTGGATCTGGTGGACCGCGTTGAGCAGCAATTCCGGTTCGGCGTTTTTCAGCAGGAAGCCGCTGGCCCCGGCGTCGAGCGCGTCGAAGAGGTAGTCCTCGCGGTCGAAGGTGGTCAGCACGATGATCTTGGTGTCCACGGTGCCCGCGAGCCGCGCGGTGGCCGCGATGCCGTCCAATGCGGGCATCTGGATGTCCATCAGCGCGACATCCGGGGTGCGGGTGCTGATCAGCTCCACGGCTTCGGCGCCGTTGGCGGCGGTGCCGATGACCAGCAGCTGCGGATCGGTTTCCAGGATGAGCTTCAGCGAGGAGCGGATCAGTGGCTGGTCATCGCAGATCACGACGGTAATTTGGCTCATGGGCTTAGCCTAGTTCCCTTCGGGGGATCCGGGCAGGCGCAGCCGGGCGCGGGTGCGCCAGCCGCGCGGGGTGCGCGGGCCGATCTCCACCAGCCCGTGATGCAGCGCGGCGCGTTCGCGGATGCCGCGCAGCCCGAAGCCGCTGCCGGCGCTGTCCGGGCGGGGGGCTCCCTCGTCGGTGACTTCCACCTCCACCCAGGATCCCTGCGCGTCGGTTCCGGAGCGCAGCGCGAGCGTGGCGGCGCGGGCGGTGGAGTGGCGCCGCACATTGGCCAGCGCCTCCCCGCAGATGCGGTAGAGGGCCAGCGAGAGGCCGGGGGCCAAGGAGGCGAAGAAGCCCGGGGCGTGCTCGTCCTCGGAGAGCTGCACGTGCAGCCCGTGCGCGGCGTTCTGCTCTAGCAGCCCGGGCAGCGCCGCCAGCGAGGGCTCCGGGGCGCGGGCGGCGGAATTGCCGGTCCCGGGATCCTGCGGGGACTGCTCGCGCAGCACGCCGAGCAGCGAACGAGTTTCGGCCACCGCGCTGCGTGCCGAGGACTCGATGCCGCGCATCAGTTCGATGGCCTGGGCCGGATCGCGGTCCTGGACCAGCCGGGCGGCGGAGGCCTGGACTCCGACGGAGGCGATGTGGTGGGCGATGACGTCGTGCAGCTCGCGGGCAATGCGCAGGCGTTCGGCGTTGACCGCGCGCGCCGCGAGCTCTTCGGCCTGCGCGGCGATGCGCGCGGCCTGGACGAGCACCAGGGATTTGGCGTAGGAATTCGACCAGCTGGTCAGCCCCAGGAAGATCGCCCCGCCGAAGAAGAGCACGTTGATCAGGAAGCTGTACAGCGGCAAGGCCAGCTCTTCGGGGATCGAGCCCATCGGGTTTTCGACCAGCAGCTGGTTCGCGGCCGAATACAGGTCGCTGGTGAAGAAGGAGAGGACCAGCCACACCGCCATGCTCAGCAGCACCAGGGCCATCGCGGTCCACAGCCCGCGGCGGTTGCGGGCCCAAGCCACGGCCGTGTACAGGCCCAGGAAGTAGGCCAGCTGGGCGCAGAACTGCATGACGACGGTGGCCGTGGCGGGGGAGCTGCCGATCAGGAAGGCGGCCGAAGAGATGAGCATCATCGTGATCGGCCAGCGGCGGCGGAACATCAGCGGCAGGATCAGGGCCGCAAGCAAGGCGAAGGCCAGCGGGCGCTCGGCGCTTTTGCCCGTCTCGGTCAGCGAGAGCACCAGTTCCAGCATGAGCAGCGCCAGCAGGTAGAAGCCCAGCGCCACCGCGATGTCGCGGCGCAACGCGGTTGCCGACGGTGCCGCGCGTTCCCAGTCGGCCGGCGGCAGCGAGGGGACCTGGCGGTGCAGCAGCTGCGAAAGGCGGTGCATAGTTCTTCCTGTTCGGTGCATTCGTTGCGGATGCGAGGGCTCTTCCGCACTGGACTTTACCCGCCGACCGGGCCCGGGTGAATGCGCCTTGGGGATTACGCCATTTGTCGCGGTGGGCGGCGGCGGGCTTGGCCACATAAGTTACTAAGCGGTAATGTGATCTCATGCACATGATTTTTCGCATCCTGCTGATGCTGCTCCAAGGCAAAAAAGCCCCGAGGCTGTCCATGCTCGACTCCGGAACCCTGTCCATGCGCGCGACGCTGACCGATATCGACTTCGCCGGGCATATCAACAACGGCATGTACTTCTCGATCTTCGATCTGGGCCGCTTCGATCTGATGTTCCGCTCCGGGGCCTGGGCGGTGCTGCGCAAGAACAAGTGGAGCCCGGTGGTACAGGCCGAAACCATGACCTTCAGGAAGTCGGTGAAGCTCGGGGTGAAGTTCACCCAGGAGACCCGGGTGCTGGGCATGGATGAGCGCTGCATCTACTTCGAGCAGCGCATCGTGGTGGCCGGCGAAATCTATGCCCGCGGCTATATCGCCACGCGCATGACCTCGAAAACCGGGCCGGTGCCCAACGAGCGGATCCTTGCCGCGCTCGGGCTGAGCATGCCCGAAGACCGCGTGCTCCCCGAATGGGTCGCCCGCTGGCGTGCCGAAAGCGCCCTGCCCGGCGCGCGCAAGCCCGCTCCGCACTCCTGGATCGGCTAGGCGCCGCGGCGCGCGGCGTCCAGGAACCGGGCGATCAGCTCCGGGTCCTTGACTCCGCGAGCGGACTCGACCCCGGAGGAGACATCCGCGCCGCTGGCCGCGGACTCGGCGAGTGCCGCGGCCACATTCTCCGCGGACAAGCCGCCGGCCACCAGCCAGTTGCGCCCGGCCGCGAGGGTGCGCACCTTTGCGTAGTCCCAGCTTTCCCCGCTGCCGGGGACCGCGGCGTCGATCAGCAAGAAGTCCTCTCCCCAGTCCTCGAATGCCTCGGGCTGCGCGTCCATGCGCACCGCGCGGATCACCCGGAATCCGGCCGCGCGCACCGCTTGCACCTCTGCGCGGCGCCGTTCCCCGTGCAGCTGGATCCAGCCGAGCCCGGCGGCAGAGGTGCGCGCGATGGCCGTTGCGGTATCCTCATCGCGGAACACCGCCACGGTGGCCACCTTGCTGGGGACTTGCGCGGCGAGTGCTGCCGCCAGTTCCGGGGAGACCTGACGCGGCGAGGCGGTCAGCACGAAGCCCAGCGCGTCCGCCCCGTGCTCCAGCGCGATCGCCACGTCATGCTCCGTGGCCAGGCCGCAGATCTTCACAAACGGGCGGGCGCTCATCGAGTGGCCTCCGCGCTGGCCTGCGGGTCGCTCAGATGCGTGGGGGTGTAGCCGCCGGGCGCGTTGGCGCGGATCTCAAGCAGTTCGCGGGCGTGCTCCCAGAGCCGGGAGTCCTCCGCGCTGACCGGCACCCAGGTTGGCACCGGCACCGCCGTGCCGGTGTCGTCGCGGGCGACCAGCACGGTCAGGCAGTAGGTGGTCAGCTCCATCTGGTTGGTTTTCGGATCCCCGGAGCGCACGTGCACCGCGATGTGCATGCCCTTGGAGCCGGTATAGACCAGCCGGGCCTCGACCTCGACCAGATGGCCGATGAGCAGCGGGCGGTAGAAGCGCACGCCGCCGGAGAACACCGCGACGGTGTCCCGCCCGGCGTAGCGGCTGGCGCACAGGGCGGCCGCCTCGTCGATCCACTTCATCACGATGCCGCCGTGCACCTTGCCGCCCCAGTTCACGTCGGTGGGCGCGGCGAGGAAGCGCAGGGTCACCCGCGGCGCGGTGCCGGCGTCGGTATAGGACTGGTCGTTCATCGACTCGACGATGCGTTCGCGGATCTCGATGCGGGCCAACGCATTCTGCCGCAGCTGCAGCTCGCGTGGGGTGCCCGGGGAGAATGAGGGCACTTTGGTCGGTTTGCCCCGCTCATCCACCGCCACGAAGATCACCAGGCAGGTGGAGGAGGTGACCGGGCGCAGCTCGCGCGGATCGGAGAAGGACACCTCGGTGCGGATATGCATGGAGCTGGTGCCGGTGTAGACCACCGAGGCGGTGACCTCCACCAGGTCCCCGGAATGGATCGGGTCCGCGAAGTGGATATTTCCCACGTAGGCGGTCACGCAGTAGCTGGCGGACCAGCCCACCGCCGCGGCGTAGGCGGCCTTGTCCACCCATTCGAGCACGGTGCCGGCGGCCACCGTTCCGGTGATCCCCACATCCGTGGGCGCTGCGAGGAAGCGAAGGGTCACCGAATGCGGCCGGCTGGCCGTTTGCAGAGCAGTCATTTGTCTAGTTTCCCCCGCGCGGGCGCCGGTTGCCAACCTATGACGCCGGGCTTTCGACTTAGGATGGAGGGGTGCGTAGGGTCTTTGGAATTTTTTCGGCATCCACCGCGGCGGTGGTCTGCCTCGGGTTGCTCTCGGCCATCGGTGCCATCGGGCTGGCGGTGCTCATCGGGCGCGCCATCGATTCGCTGCGCGCGGATCAGCCCTTGGACGTCGGCTGGTATGTGGCGGTGGGGTACGAACTGCTGCTGGTGGCCGCCGCGGCGCTGCTTACCCCGGTGCTCATCGCCCGCTCCGGGCGCAAGCTCGGAGCGCTGCAGCGCCACCAGCTGGTACGCCACTATTTGGCCATCGGCCCGTTGGCGGTGCGCCGGCTCGGCGAGGGCGAACTGGTCGATGCCGCCATGGACGCGGTCGATCGCTCGGTGCGCTTCCGCACCAGCTTCATGGGTCCGGCCATCTGCGCGGTGGCCACCCCGGTGCTGGTGCTGCTCGGCATCGTGTTTTTCATCGATCCGCTCAGCGCCCTGATGCTGCTGCTGCCCACCATGCTGGTCCCGGTGCTGGTCATCGGCTTCCAAAGGCTTTTCCGCGGCTCATCGGGGGAATACCGCCGGGCCCAAGGGCTGCTCTCGGCCACCTTCCTCGACGGGTTGCGGGCGCTGACCATGCTCAAGCTCAACGGCGGGGCATCCTGGATGGGGCAGCGCATCGCGGTGGCCAGCGAAAGGGTGCGCCAGCAGGTGATGAAACTGCTGGCGCGGAACCAGCTGGTGCTGCTGGTGATCGACGCGAGCTTCGCGGTGCTGCTGCTGGCCACCGCCGCGCTGCTTGCCTGGTGGCGGGTGGGCAGCCTGGCGATCACCCCCGGGGAGGGGGCCGCCCTGGTGCTGCTCAGCTTCCTGATGCTCGCCCCGGTGAACTACGTGGGCAGCTTCTTCTACATCGGGATGACCGGCAAGGCGGCCGAGCAGAAAATTGAGAGCTTCATGGACACCGAGCGGCACCGTGCGGCGGCGAATCCGCTGCGCGTCGACCTGCGCGCCGACGCCTTGCAGCTGCTGGATCTCGGGGCCGGATACGAGGGGCACCCCGCGGCGCTGGAGCAGCTGAACTTCAGTTTCCCCGCCGGCTCGAAGACCGCGGTGATCGGGGCCTCGGGCAGCGGCAAAACCACCTTGCTGCGCGTGCTGCAGGGGCAGCTGGAGACCACCGCCGGAATCATCCACGACGGGCACCAGGCTTTGGGCCCGGCCACGCTGCGCTCGAATACGGCGGTGGTGGAACAGGGCACAACGCTCTTCGGGATCAGCCTGCGCGAGAACCTGCTGCTTGCCGCGCCGCAGGCCAGCGACGAAAAGCTGCGCGCGATGCTGCGCCGCGCCGGGTTGGCGCCGTGGTTCGCGCAGCAGGAAGCGGGGCTGGACACGGTGCTTGGCGAGGGCGGCGCAACGCTGTCCGGGGGCCAGGCCCAACGCCTGGCCATCGCCCGCGCGCTGCTGGCCGAGCGGCCCATCCTGCTGCTCGACGAGCCGACCAGCTCGCTGGATGTGCAGACCGAAGCCGAGGTGCTGGACACCCTGCGCGAGGTGGCGGCGGGGCTCACGGTCATCACCGTGACCCACCGCTTGGGGCTGCTCGCCGACTACGACCAGGTGCTGGTCCTGGATCGGGGGCGGATCGTGCAAGCCGGGTCCCGGGAGGAACTGCTGGGCACCGAGGGGTACCTGAAAACGGCGATGGAGAATTTCGGCCAGCGCGTCGCAGCGCTGGGCAGCCAACGCGGGAACGGGGCGAAATGATGAAACCGCACGGCCAGCAGCCAAGCAGCCTCGCCAGCGCCCGGTGGCTGATCGCCCAAACCCGGGACCTGCTGCCGCCGGTGCTGCTTGCCTGCCTGCTCGCCTGCCTCACCCGACTGGTCGCCTTGGCCATCTATCTCTTTGCCGGGCTGGGGCTGGTGGCGGCCATCGGCCTTCAGCTGCCCGCCGGGCTGCCGCGGCTTCCCTTCGGCCTGCTGGTGGCGGCGATTATCCTCGCCGGCCTGTGCAAGGGAGGGCTGCGCTATGCCGAACAGTATGTGGGCCACAAGGTCGCCTTCCTGGCCCTGGCCAGGCTGCGTTCAACCATGTACGAGGCCTACCAGCGGCAGGCGCCCTTCGCGGCGGCCAGCAAGAATTCCGGATCCATGCTGGCCAAGGCCACCCGCGATATCGACAAGGTGGAGGTATTCTTCGCGCATACCCTGCCGCCGGCCGCGGCAGCGCTGCTGGTCAGCGGCGCGGTGCTGGGCTGCGTCTACCAGGTCTTTGGCGGCACCGCGACGCTGATCCTCGCCGGCGGCTATCTGCTGGTCGGACTGCTGCTGCCGCTGCTCGGGGTCGGCGCGCTGCGCCAGGCGGCTGGCAGCGCCGCACAGGTGCGCGGCAGCCAGAACCGGATCATCATCGAATCCCTGGCGGGCATCGAAGTGCTCCACGCCTTCGGCGCCGGTGGGCGGATGCTCAAGCGCATGGATGAGGCCGGAGCGGCGGATACCCGGGAAGCCCACCGGGCCAGCTGGGTGACCGGGCTGCGCGCGGCGCTGAGCCAGATCGTCATCTGGGGCAGCGCGCTGGCCCTGCTGCTCACCGATTCCGTCCAAGGCACGGCGGCCACGATCATCCTGGTGGTGATCGCGGTCCCTTCCTTCGAGCCGGTGCGCGCCGTGGACGGGTTCGTGCTGGGGCTGCAGGGCTCCCTGGCGAGCGCTCGCCGATTGTTCGCCACCGCCAGCGCGCCACCGGCCGTGGCCGAGCCGAGCGAGGCGGGGGACCTGCCGGATACCGGGACGCTGAACGTCCAAGACCTCACCGTGCGGCACGGGCAGCGCGAAGTGGTGCAGCAGGTGGACTTCACGGTGGAGCCCGGGGAACTGGTGGCGCTGGTGGGCGCCTCGGGCTCCGGGAAATCCTCCATCGCCGCCGCGCTGGTCCGGGCGCTGCCGGCCGGCGGAAGGCTCAGCTTTGGCGGGGCGGCCCTGGATGCGGTACCGCTCCAGGCGCTGCGTTCGCGCATCGTAGTGGTCTCCCAGGAGGCGGTGATGGTCCGCGGCACGGTCCGCGAAAATCTGCTCTTGGGCACCACCGGAACTACCGACGAGGAACTCCGCGCGGTGCTTGAGGAGCTGGGTCTGGGCGAATGGCTGGAGCAGCAGCCGCAGGGCCTGGACACCCGGCTGGCGGACCGTTCCACCAGGCTTTCCGGCGGCCAGCGCCAGCGCTTGGCCCTGGCGCGCGCCCTGCTGCGGCACCCGGCGCTGCTGGTTATGGACGAATCGACCAGCGCACTGGATGCCGCGAGCGAAGCCCTGGTGCTGAAGGCGATAAATGAGCGCCGCGGATACGGGATGGGGGTGCTGATGATCAGCCACCGCCTTTCCATCGTGCAAGAGGCCAGCGAGGTGCTGGTGCTGCGCGAGGGGCGGGTGGTCGAAACCGGTTCCCCCCAACAGCTGCTGGCCGATGGCACCAGCGAGTTCCACCAGATGGTGCTGCGCGAAAACGATCGGATCAATACCGGGGCCTAATCCCTGACAAGTCCCGGCGCAGGCAGTAGGGTCGAAAACATGATGCGAATAGTAGTGATTCTGTTCCTGTTCGTGCTCGCCGCCGGGTTTGTGCTCACGGCGCTGCTGGCGGGAACTTCCGGCAACTGGGTGTGGTGGATCCTGGTGGCGCTCACCGCGGTGCTGGTGGCCGTGGGGATCCGGGATATGACACAGAAACGGCATGCGATCCTGCGCAACTTCCCCATTCTGGGACATGCCCGCTACCTGTTCGAATTCATCCGCCCGGAGATCCAGCAGTACTTCATCGAGCGGAACACCGACGGCACGCCCTTTGACCGCGACACCCGCTCGATGATCTACGCCCGGGCCAAGGGCGCCGACAGCCACAAGGCTTTCGGCACCGAGCTGAAGGTGAACGAGGTCGGCCACGAATACCTGCTGCATTCTAGCGCGCCGGTGGCTCCGAACAAGGAGCAGCACCGGGTGGAAATCGGTTCGAGCCAGTGCGCCCAGCCCTATGAGATGTCGCTGCTGAACATCTCCTCGATGAGCTTCGGGTCGCTCTCGGCCAACGCGGTGCTGGCGATGAACAAGGGCGCGGCCATGGGGGATTTTGTCCACGAGACCGGCGAGGGCGGGCTGACCAAATACCATCTGGAACACGGTGCGGACCTCTTCTGGGAGATCGGTTCGGGCTACTTCGGCTGCCGCACCCCCGAAGGCCGGTTCAACCCCGAGACCTTTGCGCAGAAGGCCAACCTCCCGCAGGTCAAGGGCATCACCATCAAGATGTCGCAGGGTGCAAAGCCCGGACTCGGCGGGGTGCTTCCGGCGGCGAAGGTGACCGCGGAAATCTCCGAGGCCCGCGAGGTGCCGATGGGCCAGGACTGCATTTCCCCGGCGAGCCACGCCGAATTCTCTACCCCGCGCGAACTGCTGGCCTTCGTTTCAAAGCTGCGCAAGCTCTCCGGCGGCAAACCGGTGGGAATCAAATTCTGCGTCGGTTCACGCACCGATGTGATGGCGATCTGCAAGGCCATGATCGAAACCGGGGTGCTGGTTGACTTCATCACCGTGGACGGTGCCGAAGGCGGCACCGGCGCCGCACCGCTGGAGTACGAAGACCATGTGGGGACACCCCTGACCGAGGGGCTGATGCTGGTCCACAACGTGTTGATGGGCGCCGGGCTGCGCCACGAAATCCGCTTGGCGGCGGCAGGGAAGATCGCCAACGGCTCGGATATCGTCAAGCGCCTGATCCAGGGCGCGGACTTCGCCTTTTCCGCCCGGCCGATGATGATGGCCACCGGCTGCATCCAGGCGCAGAAGTGCCATACGAACCACTGCCCGGTTGGCGTAGCGACGCAGAACAAGCGGCTCATGCGCGCCTTGGACGTCGAGGACAAGGGCCACCGGGTGTACAACTACCACCGGCTGACGGTCACCGAGGCGGGACAGATCATGGCGTCCATGGGCCTGCACGGTCCGGACCAGCTGAACACCCGGATGCTGCGGCGCCGGGTGAATCTCCAGTCGACCCGCTCCTACGCCTCGCTGTTCCACTGGCTGCAGCCCGGCGAGCTGCTGGAGAATCCTCCGGCCTCGTGGCGGGATGACTGGCAGGAGGCGGACGCGGATCACTTCGGCGAACACGCCCCGGTGCATTTCGGCCTCCCGAGCAGTGTGGCGCTGGCCCCGGCCCGCCGGCTCAGTGAACCCGGCGAAGCGGTGAAGGCCACGCGCGTGGAGCCGCGCGATTCGCAGAAGGTCCATCCGGTGCCCAGCGATGTCACCCGGCCCGAAGGCCAGCCAGGGTCCTGAACCGAAGCTACTCGCCCATGAGCGCCAGCAGCGCCGCGGCGTTGACCTCGCCCGGCGCTGCGGGTTGCCAGCTGGGATTCCGGTCCTTGTCGATGACCTGGGCGCGGATGCCTTCGGCCAGGTCGGGCTGGTGCATCAGGTGCGCCGCCAGGCGCAGCTCCCGGTCCAGGGCGCCGCGCAGGTTCTGCTCGGCGCGGGCCGCACGCACCGCATGGAACGCCGCGGCCACGCTCGTCGGGGAGTTCGCAGATATCATCTCGGCCGCGCGCCGCGCGCCGGGGTGGACCATGGACTGCAAACGCTCCAGGACCGCGTCCGGGCTCTCGGCGCCGAAGGCGTAATCGATCCAGCCCTGTTCGATTTCCAGCCGGCGGGATTCGGGAACCGCGTGGAGCACCTCGAAGGCCGCGGCGATCTCTGCGGCGCCCAGGCCGATCAGGTCATCGAGCTCATCAACTATGGACGCGGCGAGGGATTCGCTAATGACCGCGTCGGCGAAACCCAGGAAGACCGCGTCCGCGCCGCTGAAGGAAGTGGCCGTCATGGCGAAGTATTCGCCGAAGTGCCCCGGCGCGTTGGCCAGCAGGTGGCTTCCGCCAACATCCGGGGTGTAGCCGATGCGCGCTTCGGGCATGGCCAGCTTCGCGTCGGCGGTGACCAGACGCACCGGTGCGTGGCTGGCCAGGCCGATGCCGCCGCCCATGGTGATCCCGTGGGCCAGCGTAATCAGCGGCTTGGGGTAGACCGAAATCAAGTGGTCGGTGCGGAACTCCAGGGCGAGCAGTTCCAGGAAGTCCGCGTGCCGGCCACCGGTGATCGCGGCATGGAAGTCGGCGATATCTCCTCCGGCGCAGAACCCCCGCTCGCCGCGTCCGGTGAGCAAAACGAGCCCGATCTTCGGGTCCTCGGCCCACAGGTGCAGGACCCGATGCAGCTCCTGGAGCATGGACAAGGTCAAGGCGTTGAGTTTGCCCGGACGGTTCAGTTCAAGATGACCTACCGGTCCGTGCACTGAGGCTACGACAAGTTCTTCCACGATCGCCCTTTCCGAGGCTGCCTACCGATGACCGCTTTCCAGCCTAGTCGGAAAGGATCTGTGTGAGCCGGTCCAAAACGAGGGCAACCTTGGGCTTCTTCGAATTCTCTGGCTTCAAGGCGAAAATCGAGCGGGCGAGCCGGATTTCCGGTGCGTCGACAATACGCAGGCCGGCGGGGGCCTGGGTCATGGCCAGATCCGGCACCAAGGCGGCGCCGAGGCCCGAGGAGACCAGATTCAGCGAAGCGTTAAAATCGTCGCAGTAGGCCGCAACCTGCGGGTGGATGTTGTACGAGGCGAAGAGCCGGGAGATCAAGGTGGCATCCGAGGTGCCCGGGTGGTGGAAGATCCATGGCCATTCGGCGAGCTGGTCCACGGTCAGCTGGGCGTCGTCTGCGATCGGCCACGAGGCGGGGATGACAACGCGGAACTGGTCATCGCCCAGCCAGGCGCGCTCCAGCGAGGCGGGCCAGCTCAGTCCGCCGGGTCCCACCTGGAAGATGAGCGCGAGGTCCAGGTCCCCGCCGTTGCCCAGGCCGGCGACGGTTTGCTGGGGTTCGCCGATCCACAGGCGCAGATTGATGCCCAGGGAGTTCCAGTCTTCGCTGGTCAATAGCTTGGGAAGTGCGTAGGTGGCCAGGGACGGGAAGATGCCGAGCTTGATCTCTTCACGGTCTGTGGAATCCGTGGAGATGGTTGCTACGTCGGCCATCAGGGCGTCGAGGTCGGTGAGCACGCGCTTGGCGTGGCGCACCATGCGCAGCGCCCCGGGCGTGGGGGTGATGGAGCGGGCACCACGCAGGAACAACGTGGTTCCGGTGCTGCGTTCTAAGGCGGTCATCTGTTGGGAGACGGCGCTGGCAGTGTAGCCCAGCCGGGTTGCGGCTGTGGCAAAGGAACGATGCGCCACCACTTCGAGCAGGGTGCGCAGATGAACTGGATTGATCACTTCTAAAGTCTAAACGCTGAAGCCTAAGGGATGCTTAGTCAGTGAGCTAGTCCTCATCTTCGTCGGCATTGGACTCTTCGGTGAATTCGTTATCCAGTTGCGCCTCGGTTTCCAGATCGTCATCGAGCAGGTAGGCGCGTGTAGCCAACGGGTCGATGTTCCGCATCGTTTCGGGCGAATCGCTGGAGCCCTCATAGGCTTGCGAATCGCGGCCGTCGTCGGGCTCGTAGATGTCGTTCCCGTATTCGGGTGCGAAGTCGGTTGGTTCAAAATCCTTGGTCATCACGTACTCCTCCACAGAATGCGAGGGACCCGACGAGAGCCGGGGTTATCCCTCATGACTTCTCGTAATCACAGCCTAGGCCGGGAAGGCGCACAAGGAAAGACTTGTATTTTCGCGCTTCTCAGTGATTGTGTTCGGCGTAGTGCTCCAGCAGCGGAGCGGCCCGGTAGGCCAGGTGGGTGTGGAGCGCGAAGGTGGTTTCGGATCGGGTGACACCCTTGATCCGCAGGATCTGCCGCAGCCCCGACTGCAACTGGTGGGTATCGGTGGCGATCAGCCGCACCCAGACATCTCCACGGCCGGAGGTTTCGTGGATTTCCAGCACGTTGGGAATCTGCCGCAGCGAGGTCACCACGGTATCGAGGTCGCGGTGCAGCACTTCCAAGGTGACGAAGGCCAGCACGTCGTAGCCGAGTTTTGCCAGGTCGAGGTCGCGGCCGCCTTCGCGCAGCACATCCGCGCGCTGCAGGCGGCGAAGACGTGACTGGGCGGTGTTGCGGGCCACGCCAACTTCGTCGGCGAGATCGGAGATTTGGATCCGCGGATCCCGGATCAACGCCAAGAGAATTTTCAGATCGACGTCATCCAAACGCACCATTTGCTCACTCCTAGGACCCGCGGGGGCCAAGTTTTTGACTATTTTGCTCAAACTCTAACAAGTTAAGAACCGAAGTGTCCTTGTTTGGCGGATATTTATGAGTGAACGATCTAGATCAGTAGACATTTTCTTACAGATCGCTCAACTAGCCGGTGGGGTAGCGAGCAACCCCACCGCTAAAAACTTTCTAGTGCAACAACCTGGCGACATCCTTTGGACCACCCGCCTTTTGGGAGACCCCATGTCGGTAATCAGCGAACTGCGCATGCAGCCGGTTCGAACCAGGCCACTGACCTGGAACCCGGGCACCACCACGCGGCTGAGCATCACCGTGCTGGTGAGCTTCACCTTGCTGGTGGGCGCGAATTTGGCAACGCCGCTCTATCCGCAGCTGCAGGCCGAACTCTCCCTGGGCGCCATGGGGACCACCATCGCCTTCGCCAGCTACGTCTGTTCGCTGATGTTCTTCCTGTCCATCGTGGGCCACTGGTCCGATCACATCGGCCGCCGGGCCGCGCTGGTGCTCGCCATCATCATCTCGCTGGTGGGCACGCTGAGCTTCGGTGCGGCTTCAGCCCTGTGGGAACTGTGCCTCGGGCGCGGCCTGCAGGGGGCCGGGGTGGCCCTGGCCACCGGGGCCAGCGCCGCGGCGCTGCGCGAGCTGCTGCCGCATAAGCCCGAATGGGCCTCGCGCTTCACCCTGCTGGCCTCCTCCGGAGGCGTGGCCTTCGGCCCCTTGCTCGGCGGCGTGCTGGCCTTGCTGCCCGGCGGACGGACAACGGTGTTCACCGTGCAAGCGGTGCTGCTGCTCGCAACACTCATTCCATTGGTCGCGCTGCAGGCGCGCCCGGCCATTGCCATGGCCGAGCGCGGGCAACGGCACCGCGCGCTGGCCCCGCGCCGGCTGGGGATCCCGCGCGAGGCGCGAACCAAATTCTGGATGGGTGCGCTGGTCGGATTCTTGAGCTTTGCCGTGTTCGGCTTCGCCTTGTCCTTGGCTCCGGGCTATTTCGCGCAGGTTTTCGAGCTGACCTCGCTGCCGATGATCGGACTGGTCGCGGGTCTTCCCTTGGGGATCTCGGCGCTCTCCCAGGTAGTGATCCGCGGCGGCCAGCGCCTGCTGCCGCTTGGCTTGCTGCTGCTGGCCGCCAGCACCATTGGCCTCGTGGTGGCCGCCGAGCTCGGTTCGCTCTGGCTGGCCATGCTGGCGCTGGCGCTGATCGGCCTGGGGCAGGGAATCGCGTTCCGAACCGCGTTCAGCGGCGCGGTTAATGCCGTGTCGGCTTCCTTGCACGCCCAGACCGTGTCGACCATCTACCTGGTGACCTACCTCGGCAGCGCGCTGCCGGTGATCGTCTTGGGTTGGGCGGTGGGGGTCTATGGCCAGGAACTGAGCATTCTGGTCTTCAGTGTGCTCTGCGCGCTGCTGGCGCTGCTCCTCACCGGGTGGTCCGTGGCCTCATTGGCGAAGGACCGCACCGCTCGGGCATAGCCCAGAATCGCTGAGTGCTTCCGTCTCTCCGCCCGGCCGCGCGGACCGCGCGGCTACCACGGGGGCGTTAAAACAGAAGCAATCCACCCCGGCGTCCGGCCAGGCACCGCTTTGGTGCGTGGCCGGTTCCTTTCGGGGCGGATCGCTGTGGCGCTAGGCCGACGACGAGATTGCCGGCCCGGTGCGCATCAGCCCGCGGTAACCAACCGGCAGGCCTGTGCGGTGAGGTTGACCGAATTCAACCGGTCCTCTTCGAGCAATGGGTGGTGCACGGTGATCAGCTCGTCCGCCTGGGCGGTTTCGGCGAAATCGGCAAGGTATTCGGCCACGTTATCCCCGGTTCCGATGGCGGTGAAGCGCATCATGTCCAGGATCTGTTCGGCCTGCGGGGTATCCATCACCATGTCGAGTTCGGCTTCGGTGAATTCCTTCTTTGCGTTGCGGCCCAAGAAGGACGCGACGCGGTGGCGTTCGGAGGCCACCTTGAGCTCGTGGGCGTGCTGCACGCTTTCGGCGGCAATCACTCCGACGCCGACAATGACATATGGTTCGGCCAGCTGGGCCGACGGCTTGAACTGCTCGCGATAGGTCTTGACCGCCTGCTGCAAGGCCGCCGGAGCGAAATGCGAGGCGAAGGAATAGGGAAGGCCGAGCTGCGCGGCAAGCTGCGCGCCGAAGAGCGAGGAGCCCAGAATGTACAGCGGAACGTTGGTGCCCGCCCCCGGGATGGCTTGCACACCCGGGATGCGTGACTCGCCGGCGAGATAGGCCTGGAGCTCCAGCACATCGTGCGGGAAGGAGTCGGCGGACGAGGCGTCGCGCCGCAATGCGCGCAAGGTGGTCATATCGGTGCCCGGGGCGCGTCCCATTCCCAGGTCGATACGATCGCCGAAGATCTCGGCCAGGGTGCCGAATTGCTCGGCAATCACCAGCGGCGAATGGTTGGGGAGCATGATGCCGCCAGAACCCAAACGGATGCGTTCGGTGTGGTGGGCCACGTGGCTGATCAACAGGGAGGTCGCGCTGGAGGCGATGGTCGGCATGTTGTGGTGCTCGGCGTACCAAACACGTTCATAGCCGGTGCGCTCAGCAAGCTGAGCGAGGCGTACAGATGACTTGAAAGAGTCGGAAATGGTGCTATTAGGTGCAACCGGGGCAAGGTCCAGAATCGAAAGCTTCACGGTTAGTACAACCCACCGAGGTGCGGGACTATTCCGTGAAGCCCGATAAACGTGAAAACGGCGTCTTCCCGGATAATTCCGGGAAGACGCCGTTGACGCTAATGTCTAGGGGCTATTCGCCTAAGACGCTTTAGAGTCCGCGGATGTCCGCTGCCTGAAGACCCTTAGGGCCCTCAACTACTTCGAACTCAACCTTCTGGCCTTCTTCCAGGGTACGGAAGCCCTGGGTCTGGATGGCGGAGAAGTGAGCAAAGACGTCAGGATCTCCGCTGTCTGGAGCGATGAAGCCGAAGCCTTTTTCAGCATTAAACCACTTGACGATACCGGTTGCCATTATACTATTTGGTCCTTTCAGACGTTCCTCACCGATTTTTTGGTGAGCTTGGTTGTAATCCACGAGAGACGTTGAAACCGAAGTTCCCTCGTCCTACGAAGCAGCCAAGTCATTCACTTCACGTCTAGAAGGGGTTCGCGCCAACCATGCGGATCGACATTCACAAACTTCTAAAGGGTTCTTCGCGAATTACTTTGGAACTACACTGCCTAGCCTACGTCGAGATTCGCAACTTTTGAATAACTTTGACCTAATTAATCTAGATTTTCGGAAAGTGTCCCAAATCGTTTACCGAGTAGCGGGTTTGATGATTCGAGCCACCACGATTGCGGCGACCAGGGCCAGCACCGCCGCGATGCTCGAGGTGATGAGCACCCCGTGGTCAAAAGCGTGGGCCGCGGAGGCCAAAAGCGCCTGCGCCTGATCGGCGGGCAGCCCCTGCGCAATCTGGTGCGCGCCGCTCAGGGTTTCCACGGCCGCTTGGGTCGCCGCGGCGTCGAGCGCCTCCGGAACCTTGAGCTGCGCGGCATAGACGGTATTCAAAATGGTGCCGAGCACGGCCACCCCGAGCACCGCTCCGACCTCATAGGCGGTTTCCGAGATTGCCGAGGCCGCCCCCGACTTCGAGGCGGGCACCGCGGTGAGCACCATGTCATTGGACAGGGTCTCGGACATGCCCACCCCGATTCCCAGGACGCAGAAGGCCGCCATGAGCCAGAAGACATCTCCGGAAGAGCCGGCGAAAACGACCACCGCGTAGGCCACGGCCGAAAGCATCAGGCCGCCGACCATGATGGCCGGTGCGCCGAAGCGCGCGGCCAGCGGGACCGAGACGAGGCCGAAGACCATCGTCAAGACCAGGCCCGGGGTCATCAGCAGGCCGGCATCGAGCGGGCTGTACCCGGCGATGAGCTGCAGATGCTGGGAAACGAAGTAGATGAAGCCCACCAGCGAGAAGACGCCGATCAGGTTCACCGTCAGCGCTCCGGAGAACGCGGCATTGGAAAACAGGCGCACGTCGATCATCGGGTTGGCGGCGGCCAGCTGCCGGCGCACGAAGCCCACCCCGCTGGCAACGGAGAGCGCTACGGCGCCAATGACCACGTACAGCGGCTCGGTGGTGAAGGACTTGATCGCGTAGACGAAGGGCAGCAAGGTGAAGATGACCAAAACGATGGACAGCGGATCGACTCGCCCGGGATTCGGGTCCTTGGATTCGGGCAGGAGCAGCAGGCCGCCGATGAGCAGCGGCAGCAGCATCGGAACTGCCAGCAGGAAGACCGAACCCCACCAGAAGTGCTCCAGAAGGAGTCCGCCGATGATGGGGCCGAGGACCGCTCCGCCGGAGAACGCACTGGCCCAGATGGCAACCGCGGTCCGGCGTTCTTTGGCGTCCGGGAAGATATTGCGGATCAAGGAGAGCGTGGCCGGCATCAGCATGGCACCGAAAATACCGAGCAGGGCGCGGGCGAGCACCAGCTGGAAAGCGTCGGTGGCGAAGGCCGCCAACGCGGAGATCAGCGCGAATCCCGTGGCACCGATCAGCAGCACCTTGCGTCGGCCAATCCGGTCACCCAGGAAGCCCATGGGGACCAGCAGTCCCGCGAGGATCAGTGGGTAGATGTCGATGATCCATAACAGTTGCGTACCGCTAGGCGATAGCGCACCCGAGATGGCGGGAACCGCGAATGACAGCACCGTATTGTCCACGGAGACGAGTAGTACCGGGAAAAGCAGTACGGTCAGAGCGGCCCAGCGGCGCGAACGACTCAGCGTGGAGGCGCGTTCGGTGATCTGTGAGCTCATGGGATTGGCCTTTGAAATTAGTGCGTAGGAAATTGGGGTGTGGTTTCACCCTCAAGAGTAACTATACCGTCCGGTTGGTATAGTTACCATCGAATGTAAGGTTAAATCCGTCACCGTCTAAATTCCTAAGGAGATTCATGGCCCGTCCACCTGCGGCACGCACGAAGGTACTGGATGCTTATATCTCGCTGCTCTGCGAAGAAGGGGAACGCGCGGCAACCCTCGAAGCCGCCGCGACACGAGCAGGAGTTTCAAAAGGCGGACTGCTTTACCACTTTGCCTCGAAGGAAGCGCTCGCCGCCGGGGTGATCGAGTCCACCGAGGAGCACGTCCAATTGGATCTCGATCGGATGCACGAGGCCGCAGAGGGCGCCTCGGTTTATTACGTGCAGACCTCGGCGGAAGTCGACACCGAATTGGACCGCCATCTGGTCGCGGTGCAGCGCCTGGCGCAGGCTGGAGTCGGCAGCGCCGCGGCGATGCTCGAGGACGTGCACGCCCGGTGGCTGCAGCTAATCCTCGACGAAGTGGGGGACCCGGCGATCGCGCATCTGGTCATCCTGATTGGCGAGGGGCTCTATGCGCATCTGGCCATGCCCGGCTCCTGGTATCAAAGCAATTTTGAGGGTCGGCTCAAAGAATTACTAGAATTGGTCCCGCAACTCAAAAAGTTGAAAGAACTCAACGAATAATTCTGCAGGGATGTGTCACATGGCCGAAGACGGCACAAGGAACCGGCTCAAAGGCCGTATCGGGGCGCTGCTTGGCATCTTGCTGATGGCCCTGTCGCTGCGCGCGGCGGTAGTGTCCGTGCCGCCGCTGCTGGCCCGCATCCAAGAAGATATCGAGTTCACCGAATTCACCACCGGGCTGCTGGCCATGCTGGCACCGATCTCATTCGCCGTCTTAGGGCTGTTGACCCCGCGGCTGATTCGGCTCTGGGGCCTGGAGCGTACGCTGGTCATCGCGGTCGCGCTGGCCGTGGCCGGACAGCTGGCACGGCCATTGATGCCCAATGTCTATCCCTTCCTGGCCTTGTCCATTGTCACCCTGGCCGGTTACGGCATGGGCAACGTGGTGCTGCCGCCGTTGGTGAAAAAATACTTCCCGGACCGCATCGGCGTTGTCACCAGCGGATACGTCACGATGATCGCCATCGGCACCTGGCTGGCGCCGCAATTCTCGGTTCCCTTCGCCAATGTCGGCAGCTGGCAGACCTCGATCGGCTCGTGGGCCCTGTTGTCCGGGATCGTGCTGATCCCCTGGATGATGCAGCTGTTTGCGGACCGCCGCGTGGAGCGCCCGGAGGCGGCATTGCCGGCGGCCGGGGGACACGAGATCGCGCGGATCAACCCGTGGAAGTCCAAGGTCGCCTGGGGGCTGGCCATCTTCCTTGCCGGCAACTCAGCGCAGACCTATGTGTACTTCACCTGGCTGCCGCCGTACCTGTACGCCCAGGGCCTGGACGAGGCGGCCAGCGGAAATATGCTCGCGCTCTTCGCGATCCTCGGATTGCCGGTGGCACTGCTGGTCCCGCTGTGGGTTCCGCGCTTGAAGAACCCGATCATCGCGGTGGGCGTGTTCACCGCCTGCTGGATTACCGGCCACCTCGGAATCTATCTTTCCCCGACCCAGGGAACCTGGTTCTGGGTGTCGATGGCGGGCCTGGGCCAGGGCACCTTCGCCATTGCGCTGTTGATGATGAATCTGCGCTCGCGCACCACCTACGGTTCGGGCGTGCTTTCGGGCTTCGCCCAGGGCCTGGGCTATGCCGGTGCCGCCATCGTTCCGATGCTCTTCGGCGTCGTGCAGCAGGCCAGCGGATCCTGGGGCGTGGCCTTCTCGATGCTCGGGGTGTGCATCGTGGTGATGCTGCTCGGCGCGGTGATCATCAATCCATCGCGCACCATCGAGGACAGCGCGCCGGGTGCCGAAAACGAGGGCAAGCTCGAACGCGTGGACTAGGCGGAACTAGAAATGCCGTTGCGGTCCGTTCTCCGGTGGGGATCCCGGGGTAGGCCGGTGCCAGTGTCCGGCCGCCAGCGGGATGCGCCAGCCGAACTTCAGCGAGGCCAGCCGCGTGGCAAAGGTGAGCGCCGCGATGCCCACGCCGACCATGGGGTTGAAGAGCTCAAAGCTCCAGCACACCGCGGTGAGGATGCCGCCGATCATCGCCGGGATCGCATAGATGTCCCGCGGGTTGAACAAATCCGGGGTGACATTGGAAATGACATCACGCATCAGCCCGCCGCCCACCCCGGTAATCATCCCTAGCAGCACCGCGGTGACCGGATTAAAATCGTGCTGCAGGGCCTTGAGCGTGCCGGTCATGCAGAACAAGCCCAGTCCCGCGGCATCGAAGACCAGCACCAGGCGGTGAAGTTTTTGGATGGCGGGAGTAAAGCCATAAACGAGCAACGCGGCCAGCACCGGCGGCAGGAAATAAATGGGATGCCCGAAGGTGGCCGGGGATTCGTTCAGGATCAGGTCGCGCACCACACCGCCGCCCAGACCGGTGACGCCGCCGAGGAATACCGAACCGAGCATGTCAAAACCGCGGCGGGCGGCCATCAGCGAGCCGGCGACGGCGAAAAAGAAAATGCCAACGAGTTCGATGACAATGAGCATGAAGTGGCCCTCAGCGAGTTGGAGTGGAAGCAGATGCAGAGCTCATTATTCTCCGAGTTCCTGCGCGCGAATAATCGTGGAAAGTTTTACTAAGGTATTCAGGTTGCGCGTGGTGATAATCCGCTGGCGCGCCTGCGCGGTGACAAGCTTCGAAACCGGGGTTTCAAGGCTTTGGCCCTTTGGGCTGATCCAGCACAAGCTCCTGGCGCGCACCGCCACCACCGTAGCATCGGCGAGCGGGGCCGCCGCGGCATATAGTTCCTGGGCATCGCGCTCACTGGCGCACAGGGTCAGGTAGCGGTGGAACTCGGCAGCTGCCTCGGGCACCGGCACCGGGAAGTCGGCGGCGAGTTCGTGGACTTCGGCGGCGCTGAAAGCCAGCGCCGGAATGGGGCGGCCGTAGTAGTCGGCCAGCAATTGCTCGCAGTGCGCACGCAGCTCGGGCGCCGCGCCGTGCGGCGCGTCGAGGATAGCATTGCCGCTGGCGAGCACGGTTTTAACCGGGCCGTAGCCGGCCTCGCCGAGCAGTGTGGCGAGATCTTTCATCAAAACTTTGACCCCGCCGACGTTAACCCCGCGCAAGAACAATACGAACTTTGCCATGGCACCATCCAAGCTCACCGAGTTAGCGCTTGTCGAGGGTCGTTCTTGGCCCGAAATATGACTAGGATCGAACACATGCTTCAGCACATGCCCTTTGGTTCCTGGCCCTCGACCATCTCAGCTGCGCAAGTAGCGGCTGGCACTAAACCGCTCGGCGGAGCCTGCTTCTTCGGAGACAAGCTGATCGTGCAGGAAGGCCTGCCCGCGGAGGGCGGACGGGTGACCCTTGTCGAGTATGGGCGCAGCGCTGCCGCGGCGGGGCGTCAGCTGATCGCGGCGCCGTACAACGTGCGCTCGCGGGTGCATGAGTACGGGGGTGCCAGCTGGCTGCTGCTCGAAGGGGCGGTCCCCGCGGTGGTCTTTGCAAACTTCGAAGACCAGCGCGTCTACCTGAAGGTGCTGGCCAATGAAGAGCCGGTGGCGCTGACCCCGCCAAGCATGATCGACGGCGATCCGGCACTGCGCTTCGCAGAATTCGTTCCGGGGCCGGCGGGCCAGGTGCTGGCAATTATGGAAGACCTGCGGGCCGAACCGGTGCGCCATATCGTGGAAATCCCGCTGGACGGCAGCGCCAGCGAAGATCTGGCGGCCATTCGACTGCTCAGCGCCCCGGAGCGGTTTGTCGCCGGGCCGCGGCTGAGCCCGGATGCCACGCATCTGACGTGGATCAGCTGGGAACACCCGGATATGCCCTGGGATGCGACCGAACTCCACCTCGCCGAATACACCGAGCAGGGAACCTTACAGGGCTCGGTGATCGCCGGAGGCCCGGAGATCTCGGTCATGCAGCCCGAATGGACCGACGATGACCGGCTGACCTTCATCTCGGATGCCTCGGGATGGTGGAATCCCTACACCTACCAGCTCAGTTCCGGGCGCACCGTGCGTCTGGTTGACCGTGCCGCAGAGTTCGCAGGTCCGCTGTGGCAGGTAGGCACCGGATGGTATCTGAACGAAAATCAGCAGACGCTGTTGTGTTCCTACGGAACGGGCACGACCAAGCTGGCACGGGTGCATACGATTACCGGGGGACTGGAAGACCTCGCCTTGCCCTTCACCCGGGTGCGTCCGCTGGCGTTGCAAGATGGGTGGCTGTTGGCCGGCACCTCTTCGCTGACCCAAGGCGAAGAGATCTCCTTGATCAACGTGGAGACCCTGGAGCACCGGTCGGTGACCCGGTCGATCGCCGAGCTGCCAGAGCCCGCCATGCTTCCGGAAGTCGAAGAATTTGCATGCGCCAACGCGGCCGGCCAGGCGGTCCACGCGCTGCTCTACAAGCCCCGCCAAGAAGGCTTTGCGGGAGCAGAAGGGGAACTGCCCCCGTATGTCACCTTCGTGCACGGCGGGCCAACCAGCCAAGCGGTCGCAACGCTGAGCGCCACCGTTGCCTACTACACCTCGCGGGGCATCGGTGTGGTGGACGTGAACTATGGTGGCTCCACCGGTTATGGCCGGGATTATCGAAACCGGCTCCGTGGCGCGTGGGGTGTGGTCGACGTGGCGGACACCGTGGCGGTGATCAAGGCGCTCATCGCCCGGGGACTTGCCGATCCGGCAAGGATCGGCATCGAAGGAGGCAGCGCCGGCGGCTGGACGGTGCTGTGCGCGCTGACCTTCTCCGAGGTCTTCACCGCCGGCATCAGCCGGTACGGCGTCTCGGACCTGGTGGGATTGGTGCAGGATACCCACGACTTCGAATCCCAGTACATGTTCTCCTTGGTCGGTCCCTACCCGGAAGCGGCAGAGCTGTACGAAAAGCGGGCGCCTATCAACCATGTGGAGAAGATTTCCTGCCCGGTGCTGCTCCTCCAGGGCGATGAGGACAAGGTGGTCCCGCCGGCTCAATCACAGGTGGTGGCCGACGCGTTGGCCAAGCGGGGGATTCCGCATGCTTACATCCTGTTTGCCGGAGAACAGCATGGCTTTCGCAAGTCGGCAAATATCATCAAGGCGCTAGAAAGCTCGCTGTCGTTCTATGCACAGATCTTCGACTTCGCGGTGGACGTGCCAGCGATCGAGCTGACTTAGTCTTCGGGTCCCTGCCAGGAGGTGCGCAAGCGATCAATTTCGCGGCGGTCCTTCTTGGTGGGGCGCCCGGTACCCCGGTCGCGGATCGGAACCTGCGGGATGACGACCTTCTCGCGGGGCGGGGTGTGGTCCAGATAGCATTTGACGGCTACTGGCGCGCCGACGCGCTTAGAAATGAGCCCGGTGACCTCAAGGTCCCGGTCCCAGCCGTCCTTGCGGACCCGGATGCGGTCCCCGGGAACGACGATCTGCGATGCCTTGACCGGATCCCCATTGAGCCGAACATGACCGGCGCGGCAGGCGCTGGTTGCCGCCGAGCGAGTCTTGTACATGCGCACCGCCCAGAGCCAGGCGTCAAGACGGACCTTGCCGCCGGTGGGAATTTCGACCATAGGTCAAAAGTCTAGATCACCGTGGGGTTAGTTGTTGTTTGCGTTGGCATCATCGCAGGCCTGCACCAGGCGATCTTGCAGTGCTTGCGGCGCCTGGTCTCCCGAACTTGCCAGTTCCTTGAGCACATCGACTATTGGCTGCGGCAAACCGCCGCCTTCAACCGAACCGATGATGGAACTGAGCACGCGCAGTTCTCCGGCATCTATGCTGCCATCCTGGATCGGCGCACAGGCCTGGCGGACCATCTCCGTGGCGGCAGCGTCGGTGAGCTGCGTGGCAGCCGACGTGGCGGTGTCTTCCAGCACGGAACAACCAGCGGTCACCATGATGAGCGACGATACTGCGAGTATCGCGGCTGACTTTCGAATTGCTACATTCCCCATAGCTAGCAAGTCTAGCGTCCAAGTTTTAGGATCTGCTGGGTGTGAACCGAGTTGATCATCTGAAGATTAAGCTCTTTGGGGCACAATGGTTCGGTGAGTAGCACAGAGCAGAAGATCATTGAACAGCTGGCAGCCGAACTATCTGGAGACTCCAAAGTCGCGGTCTGGCAGGTTAATGCGGCCGTGGAACTTTTGGACTCGGGGTCAACGGTTCCATTTATTGCAAGGTACCGAAAAGAAGTCACCGGGATGCTCTCGGACACGCAGCTGCGTTTGCTCGAAGAACGCCTGCGGTACTTGCGAGAACTCGAAGAACGCCGCGTCACGGTCCGCGAAGCCATCAGCGAAGCCGGAAAACTAACCGATCAGCTTGACGCCGCGATTTCGGCGGCTGCCACCAAGGCCGAGCTGGAAGACATCTACCTTCCGTTCAAGTCCAAGCGGCGGACCAAGGCGCAGATAGCTCGTGAAGCTGGGCTGGAACCGTTGGCGGATTTGCTGCTTGGCGATCGGAGCACCGATCCGCAGGTGGCCGCGGCCGCTTACCTCAACGTCGAAGCCGGCTTCGGCACCGAGCTGGATGTGCTTTCCGGTGCCCGTTCGATCGTGACCGAGCGGGTTTCCCAGGATGTCGCCTTGGCTTCCGAGCTTCGCGAGCGGCTGTGGAAGTCGGGCAAGATCGGGGCCAGCGCCGCGGCCGCCGCTACTGCTGAGGCGCAAGGTAAATACAAGGACTACCTCGACTATGTGGCGAACCTGGATTCGCTGCCTTCGCACCGAGTGCTGGCCTTGCTGCGCGGCGAACGCGACGGAGCGCTGAAACTGCAGTTCGCCGAGGCGGATCCGCGCGATGAGCAAGCGCTCGCCGCGGCCCGCACCGGCTACGAAAACGCCATCGCTTCCTCCCTCGGAATTTCCACCAGCCCCGATGCACCGGCCGCTAGTTGGCTGGCGCAGACCGTTCGTCTGGCATGGAAGGCCCGGCTGCTCACGCGATTTGAATCCGATCTGCGCGCTCGCCTCTTCGAAGCGGCCGAGGATGAATCGGTGAAGATTTTCGCGGCCAACCTGCGCGATGTGCTGCTGGCCGCGCCGGCGGGAAGCAAGGCGGTGCTCGGCCTCGACCCGGGTCTGCGCACCGGGGTGAAGGTCGCGGTAGTCGATCTCACCGGAAAGGTCGTAGATATAGCCACCATCTACCCGCATGCCCCGGCTAATCGGTGGGACGAGTCGGTGAAGACGCTGACCAAGTTGGCGCAGAAGCACGGTACCTCGCTGATTGCCGTGGGCAACGGCACCGCGGGACGCGAAACCGATCGCCTGGCCGCAGAGGTCATCAAGGCACTGGGCGGCAAGGACCTGTCCAAGGTCATCGTGTCCGAGGCCGGAGCGTCCGTCTACTCTGCCTCAGAACTTGCCAGCCAGGAACTACCGGACCTGGACGTGTCGATCCGCGGCGCGGTGTCCATTGCCCGGCGCCTGCAGGATCCCTTGGCCGAGCTGGTCAAGATCGATCCGAAGTCCATCGGCGTGGGCCAGTATCAGCACGATGTGGGGGCCACGAAACTGGACCGTGCCTTGGACGCTGTCGTGGAGGACTGCGTGAATGCGGTCGGCGTGGACGTAAATACCGCGTCCCCGGCGCTGCTTTCCCGCGTGGCGGGTGTGGGTCCCTTGCTCAGCCGGAATATCGTCGATCACCGCAACGCCAATGGGGCTTTTGCCACGCGCAAGGAGCTGCTGAAGGTGCCGCGTCTGGGCGCCAAGGCCTTCGAGCAATGCGCCGGCTTCTTGCGTATCACCGGTGGCAAGGAACGCCTGGATGCCTCCTCGGTACATCCCGAAGCGTACGCGCTGGCCAATAAGCTGCAGCAGGCTGCCGAAAGCCAGGGACGGCGTTTAGAAGAGCTGAACCCCGCCGACTTCACCACCGAGCAGTTCGGCGAGCCGACGATACGGGATGTCATTGCAGAACTTCGCCGTCCGGCGCGTGACCCCCGCGGCGAATTCGTTACGGCCGCATTGCGTGAAGGCGTGGAAACACTTTCCGACGTCAAGCCGGGGATGATCATGGAGGGCACCGTGTCCAACGTGGCAGCCTTCGGCGCGTTCGTAGATTTGGGCGTGCACCAGGACGGACTGATCCATGTCTCGGCGATGAGCAACAAGTTCATCTCCGATCCGCGCGAAGTAGTCAGCTCGGGACAGATCGTCAAGGTGAAGGTCCTCGAAGTCGATGCGACGCGCAAGCGCATTTCGCTCACCTTGCGTTTGGACGACGAGCTGCCGGGCGAGAAAACGACGCCAGAACAGACAAGGCCGCGCGGTCAGGGTGGGCCCCGGTCCAACGGCGGGCCAAGCAAGCGGGGCGAGCGTGACCAGGAGGGGAATCGGAAGGCGGCGCCGGCAGCCAGCGCCAATACGGCCATGGCCGAAGCGCTGCGCCGCGCAGGGCTGGGGAAATAGGTAGGACCCAGGTGGTTGTTGCCCTTGCCTTTGTTAGCATCGGCTCAATTAACTACTGGTCAACGCTAAAGTATGCGCTAATTACCCTCGTGATAAGTGTGTCCGAACTTCGGTGACAAGCAGGAAAATGAGTCGTAGTCTGTAGACATGGAACTTACAGGAAAACTGGCAGAGGCCTTCAACACTCAGTTAACTCTCGAATTGACAGCTGCGACCGTTTACCGTCAGCTGGCAGTGGAAATGGACGTTATGAGCCTTTCCGGCATTGCCGGTTGGTTCCGTGCGCAGGCGGCCGAAGAAGTAGTGCATGCGGAGAAGTTCATGACTCACATGACCGACCGTGATGCCCGCCCAAAGATCGGCGAACAGCCGGCACCGGTGATGAACGTCAAGACCGTTGTCGACGCTTTCACCGTTTCGCTGTCCCACGAGCGCAAGGTTTCCGAAGCAATCCGGGAACTCTACCGACTGGCACAGACCGAGGGCGACATCGATTCGATCCCGATGCTGAACTGGTTCATCGAGGAACAGGTCGAAGAAGAGGCCACCGTTTCCGAGATTCTGGACCGGCTCAAGCTCGTCGGAGACGACGGCAGCGGCATTCTGCGACTGGACCGTGAGCTCGGGGCACGTACGTCGGCCGGCGAATAAAACTTCAGGAAGATAAAAACTCTTCAAACATGAAATAAACTTAGGGAATCAGCTAATTGCTGGTTCTCTAAGTTTTTCTATATCGAGGTGGTTGTGAACCAATTGGGTTATCCGCATCCTTCGGCTCGGACGTCGTCACCGACGCATACGCACCGCACGACGGCAGAGCTGAAACTACGTAAGGGTGCCGGGCGACACTACCTTGTGCAGAGCAATCTGAGCTCGGGAACGGAACTTGCGCTCGTTGAAGTGCGCGGCTCCTGGGCGCATGTTTACGTTCACCGAATCTATGGGTGGCTGCCGAATATCTATCTTGAACCGATTCCGGCGGCCATTGAGGAAAACGTTGAAGGCAATCCTGAAGTAGATAGCGGTTCGCGGGTGCTTTCGCGCTATTCGCTGATCGAGGCAACGCACCTCACCACCGCGACTCTCAATCTGCGCCAGGGCAGCGGCACGGGATATCCGGTACTCAAAGTCGTCGAACAGGCGAGCAAGGTGCGGATGGTGCTGCAACAGGGACTGTGGTCGCAAATCCAGTTTGGCCAACTGCTGGGCTGGGTCCCGAGCATGTATCTGCAGACCTTGCCGTCGCGTCCGGCCAAGGGCGGGCTCATCGCGGTTCCCAACCAACGGGCTCTGACGACCATTCAACTCAATGCCCGACGCGGACCTGGAGACCACCACTCTTTGGCGCGCATTTTGCAGGCCGACACCGCCGTGGTGATCGTGGCCCGCCAGGGTGCCTGGCGGCAGATCGACCGCGACGGTGAAGAAATGTGGATTCCAGCCAGCCAACTGCGGACCGTCTACTAAGCGGTCAGCAGATCCGCTGAGGTAATGAGCCCTGTCTCTGCTGCGATGACTGCCAGCTGAACTCGGTTCGAAACGCCGAACTCGTCCATGATCCGGGCCAAATGCAATTTCACCGACCCTTCGCTGATGTGCGTTGATCGCGAAATCTGGATGTTCGTCATACCTGACGCGACACCACGCACGAGTTGCCTGTCGCGATCACTCATTTTGTCAATGATTGCTTGATTCTGGGATCGCCTGGCGAATCGCAGCGGCTTCTCCCAACCTTCGGAGGGCTGGGCAAATAGTTGATAGCCGGCGGCGACCATGCGAAGCGCGCTGGGCAGCTCGGCGCTAATCGAATTCTTCGAAATCAGTCCGGAACTACCCGACTCGTAGGCCTTCGCGAGTTCCGCGCGCCCGTATGAATTGGCGAGCAGCACGACCTTCGTCGATGGTGCTTGGGACGTAATATCCTGGATGGCGAGATGGATATCGGTGCCGCTAAGTGAGTACTCAAGAATCACGATGTGTGGGGTAAAGCTCACGGCATTTTGCACTGCTTCATGCATCGAGTCCGAGATTTTCTCGATCGTAATGTCATTGGCCGATGCTAAAACAGCGGAAATCCCTGCGCGCGAAAAATGATCGCTATCGGCCAAATGGACTCGAATAGGGGGCAAGGGGCATCATCCTTATTCAGAAAATACTCAGGTTGAGGTGCAACAGATCGCCCCTTCATGTCCCCACATGAGTTCATCCATTGCTTGTAGTGTAATCCTATAGCCATGTGGCTAAAAAAACACTCCGACAGTCGGCTGTTAAGTCTCAAATCAGACACGGTTTTCACAATGGACCTCCACCTAAGCGGTGTCAATACCTAATTTTGATGAATTTCAATTGAAGTGTATATGTCAGCTACCGACGGGTAACCCATATCAGCTAGATTTTTTAGCCAAGTGGCCAAGATTAATAACCTGAATTAGCAAAGAATTAGCTGAAAGAAACCTGAGAGTGGAGGGTTGCTCGGCATAGGGTCAAAGTTGGGTCACTTTTGCAGAAGTGCACTCGAAACATTCCGATTGAACGATTTGGCTTCTGATCCGACAGGAGAAATGAAGCATCGCAACTTGAGGACCAATTGGGGCTCGCTGCACATCGGGCATCAGTGAAAGACTTTGTGGGAGGACACGAGTTTTGAAAGATACCAACAAGAAGCCGCGTTTCCGGCGCACGGCCACTACTGGCCTAGCGTTTGGAACAACGACGGCTGTATTCGCTGCTTCGGCAGTACTTTGCGCAGCGCCGGCTAGTGCCTTCAGCGCTGACGATCCTTCGCAAGCTCAAGCTCATATTATTGACCTTGACTTGTCGACCTTAGACCTTGTGGGTTCGGGCTTCACTCAGCAGAGTTTCCCGGATGACGGCAATCCAGGTGCCGATCAGGGGCAGCTGGATATCGGCCTGCTTTCCGATGAGACGATTGATTTAGGTTCAGGCGTCCAGCTTCCGCTCTTGAAGAATGCGGAAGGCGTGGGCCTCATCGATCTGGGCGAACTGGGTGGATTGAGCAGTTACAGCCTTGCTGATACTGAGGTTCATGCTCGCGCGTCCTCTGGTGCAATTACCGACGGCGGCGCGATCGCAGTATCCCCGAACGCCGGTGTTGGAAACGACCCAGCGTACATCGACCTGGCTGCACTGTTCGACCAGGCTGGAGTTGATGGACTGACCGATCAGATCCTTGACGCTGCTCGTATCGAACTTGGTGCGCTGGCTTCGGAAGCCGAAAGCACCAACGACGTGGTTACTAGTGATTACGTCATCGCGGGAGCCGAGCTGGAACTGAGCAGCCCTCTGGTGGGTACGCTTGGCACCACGTTGGGTGACGTATTCCAGACTGCCGTAGACCCGGTGAGCGGGCTTGTTTCCACAGGCGGTGCGCTGGATTCGCTGCTGAATCAGATCGAAACTACCGCGAATGCGATTCCGCTGGTCAACGTTAACAGTGCTCAGGTAACGATCGACGGGCTGGACACCGTTGGCCAGACTGTTGTTGACGAGCTAATCGCAACACCTATCGCGAACGATAGCGGTTCGATTTCTATCGATCTCGGAACCGGCGATGTTCACGTCGACCTGGCTAAGCTGATTGAAGAAAGCGGCCAGGATCTGAATAATTTCGATCCGAACACGCCGCTGATTGGTGAAGATGTAGCGAATGCTATCGCCAATGGAATCACCGAATCACTGTCGGGAATTACCACCAAGGCAACTTCCATCATCGAGTCGGTCTTGAATGACTTGAACGTGAAGGTCGAACTGAACATAACCGCAGGTGTATTCCCTCTTACGGCTACTGGCGGTGTACTGATCGAAGGAACGCTGGCCCAGTTCGCTGGAACCGAAGCGCCTGCACCGACGGCAGAAACTGAGCTTGATCTGCTTGGAATTATTGATATCGGCGACCTGCTGAACCCAATTACTGCTGCTGTTGCAGATGGTATTACCACTACCACTGGCCCATTGGTACAGGGCGTGCTAGATAACGTCGGCAATGGTCTTGGCGAGGTTGTAGACCCAGCTGTAGGCCTAATTGCCGGTCAGCTGGAGCCAGTTCTGCGTGGGGTGCTTGACCGCGTAGTAACCATCACGATCAACGAGCAGCCGACCGAAGATCCGCTGCTCACCGATGGCGACTTGGGTGCTGACAGCTTTACCGTCCGTGCACTGTCCGTAACTGTGCTGCCAGACGTTGCTGCAGGTGGCCTTGCCAACCTGTCGCTGGCGTCTTCAACCGTACAGTCTGCTGCTGAAGAAGCAGTTGTCGCACCAGTCGATATCCTGACTCCGACCGAGGGCGAAGAAATTCCTGTTGGCCCCGTTGATGTAACGGGTACCGGCGAGCCTGGTACCGAAGTAACTGTCTCGATCCCGGGACAGGATGATCAGGTGACCACTGTTGGCGAAGACGGAACCTGGACTGTTACGTTCCCTGACGTGCCTGCTGGGAACCACACAGCTACTGCAACGGATGAGAACGAATCAACTGACGAAGTGAACTTCGTTGTTGTTGAAGATGTCGATGCTGATGCAGCCGCTGACGCTGTCGATGCTGATGCAGCCGCTGACGCTGTCGATGCTGATGCAGCCGCTGACGCTGTCGATGCTGATGCAGCCGCTGACGCTGTCGATGCTGATGCAGCCGCTGACGCTGTCGATGCTGATGCAGCCGCTGACGCTGTCGATGCTGATGCAGCCGCTGACGCTGTCGATGCTGATGCAGCCGCTGACGCTGAGGGTTCCGAGTCTGAGGCAACTGCCGATGCAACTGCTGACGCTGATGCCAAGGATGACAGCAACGGTTCATCGAATAGTGATTCGGACTCCGACGGCAAGGAAAAGCCTAAGGACAACCTAGCTGACACCGGTGCCAATGGTGTGCTGATTGCAGGCGGCATTGCTGTACTGCTCGCACTAGCTGGTGCTGGAATTATGATTGCTCGCCGCAAGAATGCGTAATAGCGTAACTTTGCAGTGATAACGACGAGCCGGGCTGCCCTTCGCGGGGCAGCCCGGTTTATCGTTTATTAGTGGCTCTTGCTACTGACGCTCGAATTTGAGCGTCCATACATACTTGAACGACTTCATACCAACTCTGCATGGGGCGCTAACCCCGGCTCGTGTTGTTGCGTTGGGTTGAATCTTGAACGAACAGGACTGGGACATGACGTCAGCTCCGTCTAAGGCAGCGAGTAAGCGACGGCCTATCTGGCTGAGAATCGTTGGTGCAGTCTGTGTGCTGCTCACCATGTGGCATATCTTTGCCACATTCCTCTGGGTCGCTCCTGTCAATGAATTACGTAAAGCTGTCCCCGCATCAGCGTTGAGAACTTACATGCTCCCGATGTTCGGTCAAAGCTGGTCGGTATTCGCGCCAAAACCAATCGATGGGGATTATCATATATCAGTTCGCGCCCAGGTCGACAACGGTGATGGCCTGATAACTACCGAGTGGGTGGACTCAGTGAACCGCGAAATGGATATGATCCACCACAACTTGTTCCCGCCTCGGGCAGCGGTAGCGGGTAATCAACTCGCGTCGGATTATCGGGGTGCTTGGCGGAAACTCGATGACGAACAACAGAAGATCGTGAAACTGAGCTATTTCAAGGGTGATGATTGGGACTCGCGTCTCGCCGCCGAACTGAAAGCCCGTTCCATGAACGATTCTGCGAAAGCAAGAAACAGCACGGCCAATTTTATTGAGAATGAAAAGATTGCAAGCGCTTATGCCACCCAGGTAGCCCGGGCGCTGTGGGGTGAGAACGTCAAGAACGTGCAGTTCAAAGTTGCGCGGCAGGGCATCGTACCGTTTGCTCAGCGGAACAAAGAGGACGCTAAACGCCCGGCTGCTAGCGTCATCGATTCAGGATGGCGAGGAACAACCGTTGCTGACGGACAAAGCGATGAAAACTTCGCAAAGATCTTCTTGTCCTTGGAAGGTGTGAAGTAATCATGTCGAACGCATTCTCACGAACCGGTAATGTCATCTCGAACTTGTGGAAGTCGCTTTGGCGTGACGCGCCGGGACACTTTATAGCTGCTTGTGCCGGAGTTGTTCACGATATCGAAGCTTGGCTATATGACGCCAAGCGAGCAAGCTATGGTATTGCAGTCGCCCGTATGCTCTTCGCCTGCGCGGCGCTGGGGTTATTGCTGACCAACTTCAATACGCGTTACTACACCTACGGCAGCGCATCGGCCTGGACTGGAAAACTCGCCGAATCGACAGGCCCATTCGCCAAATACTCCATATTTGGCATATTCGACTCCATCGCAGCCAATGATGTTGCCGTGACCGGGTATTTCCTTATACTCATGGTTCTCGCCGGAGCGCTCCTGGTTGGATTCCGTGCCAGGGTTGTGCTCCCGGTCTTCTTGGTTCTTTGGATCGGGCTGATCGAGTCTGCATATTTCGGAGGCGATCAAGGCGATAATGCCTTGCGTATCGGGCTGTTCCTGCTGATGTTCACCGACCATTCGGCTCGTTGGTCATTTGATGCGAAACGCAGAGCGAAAAATCAGAACTTCCAGGGGCCAATCCTGGCCAAGCTCGTCAAGGGGACTCGGATACTACCGACCAACCTGACAAACCTTTGGCACAATCTGGCCATTGTGGCACTTGCCTGCCAGGTGTTCATGATTTATGTCTCCGGTGCCCTTTTCAAGGCCGGCGGTGAACCATGGCGTGACGGTAGCGCGGTTTATGGTCCCTTGCATACGATGCGATTTGGGCCGTGGCCTGAGCTGAGTGAGCTGATCACCACCATGGGTTGGACGGTGGCTCTGGGTGCCATTGGCTCGATTATTTTGCAGTTGACCTTCCCGGGGGCATTGCTCTTCCGCTGGACCCGCATTCCGGTTCTCTTCGGAATGGTTTCGTTCCATATCGGGATTGCGGTCCTGATGGGGCTTCCGTGGTTCTCACTTGCAATGGTCGCCATCGATGCGATCTTCATCCGCGACGTGACCTGGGTTCGCTTGGCGAACTGGTTCAAGAGTTCGGCGCGAGGCGACGGCACCGACTCGGTTACTGAGTTTGCAGAAACCACCACGCCGACCGAGGGAGACACCTCGGTGCGTGAAAAGATCACCGTTTAGCCGGATCCGTAAACACCGGTTAAACTACAGCGTCCCTCGGAACTCTTGGTTAAGAGATCCGAGGGACGCTGTAGTTATGTCTTTAGTCGCCGATGTAGAACAGGCGCTTGTTCACAAATTCTTCCATGCCCAGCGGCCCGAGTTCGCGGCCGAAGCCCGAGCGCTTCACGCCACCAAACGGCATTTCTGCACCCTCGGCAGCTGCAATGTTCACGTTCGCCATCCCGGACTGCAACCCCATAGCGACCTTCGCGGCGCGGGCCTCGTCGGTGGAGTGCACCGAACCGCCCAGGCCGTAGATGGTGTCGTTGGCGAGCTCCAGCGCTTCGTCGTCGCTGGTGACCTTATACACCACGGCTACCGGGCCGAAGAGCTCCTCATAGTAGGCGCGCATGTCCTTGGTGACGCCGCTGAGTACCGCGGGGGAGTAGTAGGCGGTTGGCCCCTCGTGCAGCACGCCACCGGCGTGCAAGGTGGCACCCTTGGACACCGCGTCCTGCACCTGGGCGTCAAGGTCTTCGGCTGCCTTGCGTGAGGAGAGCGGGGCGAAGGTGCCTTCAAGTTCGGCCAGCGGGTCACCGGGGGTGAGCCCGTCGGCGCGCTTGGTCAGTTCGGCGACGAAGCCGTCAAAGATATCGTCCATGACGATCATGCGCTTATTCGAGTTGCAGGCCTGACCGGTGTTGTCGATGCGGAAACTCCACGCGGTTTCGGCGATGCCGGCAACGTCATCGGAGTCGAGGACGACAAACGGATCCGAGCCGCCCAGTTCCAGCACGGCTTTCTTCAGGTTGCGTCCGGCCTGCTCGCCAATGATTGCGCCGGCGCGTTCGGAGCCGGTCAGCGATACGCCCTGAATGCGCGGGTCGGCGATGATCGTGGAGATCTGATCATGGGTGGCGAAGACGTTGTTGTAGACGCCTGTGGGCACGCCTGCCTCGTCCATGATTTCTTGGAGGGCCAATGCCGAACGCGGGCAGGACTCGGCGTGCTTGAGCACGATGGTGTTGCCCAGCATCAGGTTGGGGGCGGCGAAGCGGGCCACCTGGTAGAGCGGGAAGTTCCACGGCATGATGCCAAGCAGCGGGCCGACCGGGCGGCGCTGGACGACTGCCCGGCCTCCGGAGAAGGACTTGATCTCCTGATCTGCGGCCAAGGTTGGACCTTCGGTCGCAAAGTATTCGAAGATCTCCTTGCAGTATTCTGCCTCGCCCACGGCTTCGGACAGCGGCTTGCCCATTTCAATGGTCATGATCTTGCCAAGTTCATCTGCACGATCAGCGAAGAGCTGCGCGACCCGGTTGACGATCTTCGCGCGTTCGTTGATGTCGACGTTCTGCCACGATTCAAAGGCCGATTGCGCCGACGTGAGCGCCTGCTCGACCTGCTCATCTGTAGCTGCCGGGAATTCTTCAACGATCTGACCGGTCGCTGGGTTAAGTACCTTATAGGTCGGGGCGCTCATGATGCTCCTGTCTAGTCTGAGTTGAGGTCTGGTGTGGGTATGTGGATTCCACGATACGCACCACGTCCGTAAAATGAATGTGAATCACTTCACGAAGCGTCTTATTCGAGCATATCCTCAGTTCAAAAATTCAGCCACACGCAGATCCGTTGAAACGTCTGGAATTTATGACTGATTCCTCGCGAATGTCTCCCGTTCGCTGTGGAAAGCAAAACACCCACAAGATGTTCCGAGCAACGTCTTGTGGGTGTATTGGCCGGACGCAGGATTTAGCTGATCGCGGAGTTCTTCCACCAGTCGATTCCGGCGTCGCCCTGGGCGATCTCAGAGATCTCCTTGAGCTCGGACTCGGTGAACTGAAGGTTGTTCAACGCGCCCAGGTTCTCATCGAGCTGCTTGGTAGAGGAAGCTCCGATCAGCACCGAAGTTGCCGCGCCCTCGCGCAGCAGCCAGGCCAAGGACATCTGCGCCAGCGACTGGCCGCGGCGTTGCGCGATGTCGTTGAGCTTGTGGATCTTGGCCAGGTTCCCCTCGGTCAGTTGGGCTTCGAGGGAGCGGCGCCCGCCCTGGCGTTGCACTTCGGTGCCCTTGAGGTACTTATCCGTCAGCAGACCCTGCGCTAGCGGGGTGAACGCGATGGCTCCCATATCTTCCTTTTCCAAGGTAGCCAGCAAGCCATGCTCAACCCAAGGGTTCAAGATGTTGTAGGACGGCTGGTGGATTACCAGCGGGGTGCCCAGCTCGACTGCGATCGCCTTGGCCTGCGCGGTGCGTTCGGCCGAATAGGAGGAGATGCCCACATAGGTGGCCTTGCCCTGGCGCACCAGGGTATCGAGCGCGCCGATGGTCTCCTCCAGGGGAGTCTTCGGATCGTAGCGGTGCGAATAGAAGATATCCACGTAGTCCAGGTTCATCGCCTTCAGCGACGCTTCTGCCGACGCCAGCAAGTACTTGCGTGAACCGTAGGTGCCGAAAGGCCCGGCCCACATCTCGTAGCCGGCCTTCGAGGAGATGATCAGCTCATCGCGGTACGGCATGAAATCCTTGCGCATCATGCGCCCAAAGTTCTCTTCCGCCGAGCCGGCCGGAGGTCCGTAGTTATTCGCCAGGTCGAAGTGGTTGATGCCATGGTCAAACGCGTGGCGTAGGACTTCGCGCTGGGTTGCGAAGGGGCGGTTGTCGCCGAAGTTCCACCACAGGCCCAAAGACAGCGGAGGCAGCACGAGGCCGGAATCACCGACGCGACGGTAGCCGAAGTTCTCATAGCGGCTAGCTGCAGCGACATAGGGGCGGTGGCTGTCTGGATGCGGATTAACGAGTTCGTACTCCACGTAGAACCTTTCTGTAGAAAGACCTGTTGCTATCTGTGCACAACTCTATGGCAGAACTACCGGTTCATCACCGATTTAAAGGCCGCGAATAAAAGTGAACCCGAGATCCAGGGGAGGGGCAGCCGAAAACTGCAGGGCATTTATTGGTATGCATCGCGGTTTCTTGTGCGGCGCAGAAGAAGTCACGTCAGCAGAGAATAAGCGCTCCCGCGATAGGGTGAAGTTTGGATATGCTGCAAATAACTGTGAGGACCTTCGTGATTTCCAAAGCGACAAAATCCCTTGCCGCCATGTTGATCTGCGGCCTGCTAGCCGGCTGCTCCTCGGGCGGGTCGGGGCAGAATCAGCAAGAACCCAACGCCTCAAATTCGGCTGTAGCTTCTCCGCCCAAGCCCACACCCGAGCCGCTGCCCGAGTTCGCGCAGGAGTTCAACAAGCGTTCCGATGGCAAGGCGGCCACCCTCACGGTGGGAGCCTCGAATCTCGGAACCAGCCTGAGCGATGACAATATCGGTGTGTCCTTCGAAGCAACCGAACTCAGCGACCCACGCTGGGACCCTGCAGCGGGCAATCTCGATGAAATGCTCATCGGGTTGGGGCAACCCGGATTGCGCTTCGGCGGCAATGTCCTGGATCGGGAAATGTTCTGGACCTCCACCGGTGAAAAAGCTCCCAAGGGCAAGACCCTGGTCACTCCACAAGACCTTGAGCGCGTGATGAAAACCGTCAAGAAGATCGACGCGAAGGTGACCATCGGCATCCCCCTTGGCACCTACGACCCGAAGCGCGGGGCCGATATGGCTAAGCACGCGGCAGAGATTTTCGGTGATCACCTGGTGGGAATCTCCATTGGCAACGAACCCAACGGCTATACCAATGATGCCCGCCCGGGACTCCGGATACGCGAACCTTCCCAGTGGAATGAGAAGAAGTTTGTCACCCAGGTGCGAGCCTATGCCAAGGCAATTGACCAGGAGACCGGGAGCGAGGTTCCGCTCGTTGGTCCCGGAGTCTTTGACGGTTCGTGGATGAGCGCATTTCTCGACGCAAAACTCCCCAACACCACCGCGCTGACCCAGCATTACTACGCGACCTACGATTGTTCCTCGGAGAAAATTCCCGGCCGCGGCCCCGAGTGGCAGAACCTCTTGGACCCGGTGGTGAGCAATAGCGCCAAGAAGATGATTGGCATCGGTTTGGACAAGGCCGAGGCGAAGAAGCTGCCGCTGTGGGTGGAAGAGACCGGTTCAACCAGCTGCCCGGGCACAAACAACACCTCCCGCACGCACGCGAGCGCGCTGTGGACGGTGGACCATATCTTTGACTCCGCACGTTTGGGCGTGGAGCGCATGAACATGCACTCGATGCTCGGAGCCTGCCGCGGAGGCGCGCCGATGTCTGTCGTTTGCTCCGCCGAAGGCACCGGGGAACTGGGCGCAGGGCAGGTGCTGGCCCAGCCGAACTATCTCGCCATGCGCTTGGCGCGCTTGAGCGTCGGTAGCCAGTTCATGAAGACGACGCTCTCCGGAGACAAAAACCTCCAGGCCTACGCCGTCAAGGCGAAAAACAGCCGAGTGCTGGTCACCGTAGTGAACAAGAACGATGCGGCGAAAATATCGAAGAACCCGGTCACGGTGAATGTTCCGCAGGGATACAAGGCCACACGGGCGGCACAGATCCATGCCCCAGAAAACGGTGCCATAAAAGCCACCGAGCTGACGGCCATAGCGCCATTCGCCGCCAAAGGCAGCGGCGTGGCCAAGAATGCCTCAGGGAAGCTGCAACTGGATGTGGCGGCAAGCAGCGCCACCACCATCGAGTTCACCAAGCAGCGCGCGGAGGATTAAAATGAAGAACCGATCCGCGGGGTCAAGGAGGTAACGTCCGCGCGGACCGGTTCTTCTAATTCACTCGCACCCTTGAGAAGGTAATAACCACTCTAGGAGGAGATCCTTACCGCCAGCTGGGTGCCAAGTTAACGCTTCCTAGGATTTAGCGTGCCTAGTAGTTTGATGGTGGGTCGGAGGCAGGGAATGATTCGTCTTCCCATTCCTCCACCATCTCCTCGTCATGATCGTGCTTCACGTGAGCTTTGGCTTGTTCTTGAGTCTCGGCGCCGACTTCTTCGTCTGGATGATTGCTCATGATGCTCCTTCCCTCGCAGGTCTAGGTGTCTGGGCGGTCAAACCGCCGACCACATACCTTCAGTGTCATACTTTTGCCGGTCAATGTCGATAGAAAACCGGCAGCGCCGCCCGCGCCGCGGGGACGTAAATTGCCCGCTGGCCCCCGACAGGATTTAATCGCTTATATGCCAATGATCAATAACCCCGCAGATAATTCCGAGATCTTCTTTGATGACGACGGTGCCGCGGGCGAGCCGATTCTTTTCCTGCACGGGTCGGCGCTATCTCGCTCGATCTGGCGCGGGCTGGGATACACCAAGGCGCTGGGCGGCAACCGCCGCACCATTCGCATGGACCTGCGCGGCCACGGCAAATCGGTGAAATCCCACCGGGCCGCCGATTACACCATGGAGAAAATCGCCGGCGATATCCATGCGGTGCTCGATCACCTAGGTATTGCTGCCGCACATGTCATCGGCTATTCCTTTGGCGCTCGCAGCGGGCTGCAGGTGGCGATGCAGAGCCCCGAACGCGTGTTGTCCTTGACCATGCTCGGCGGCACCTTTGAGATCACCGACGGGGAAATCGGCAAGCTCTTCTTCCCCGGCTACCTCGACGTGCTGCGCCAGGGGGACATCGAAGGGTTTGTGACCGGTCAGGAAACCAGGGGACGGCTGGATCCCGCTACCAGGTTTGCGTTCCTTTCCAATGATCCGCTGGCCCTGGCCGCCTACTATGAGGCAGCGGAAACGGTGCAGAATATCGCGCTGAACCAGCTGGCCAAGATCACGGTTCCCACCTTGCTGCTCATCGGCACGCGCGACCAGCCGCGCTTCGAGCAGAATAAGATCATGGCTCGCGCCATGCCCAACGCCCGCATGGTGGCTCTGGCCGGGCGGACCCACGGCAGCACGCTCTGCCCCATCGAACCGGTGGTGAGTGCGATCGAAAATTTCTGGACGGTACCGCGAGCATGAGCCGGGCTGCCTTCAACCTGGAACGCATCGCCGCGGGGTTGGCCTTCGGACCCAGCCGCGCGGAACTGCACGCCGCGCTGTGTGCCCATCCAAACCAGCCGCTGGTGATTCAGGCGCCACCGGGCTCGGGCAAAACCACCATCGTTCCACCAACGGTGGCCGAGGCGCTGGCGGTGCAAGGACTCACCGGAAAAATTATCGTCACCCAGCCACGCCGGGTGGCGGCACGTGCCGCGGCCCGGCGCCTGGCCCAGCTCGATGGCTCGGCCCTGGGGGACCGGGTAGGTTTTGCGGTACGCGGGGAACGCCAAAGCTCCGCGAACACCCAGATTGAATTTGTCACCGCCGGCCTGATGCTCCGCCGGCTGCTGGGGGACCCCGACCTGGCGGGGGTCAGCGCGGTCATCATCGATGAGGTCCACGAACGGTCCATCGACACGGACCTGTTGCTGGCCATGGTCAACCAGGTCAGCGAATTGCGTGAGGATCTCAGTCTGATCGTCATGAGCGCCACCCTGCAAGCCCGGGAGCTGTCGCAGCTGCTGGCCCGGCAGACCCCGGCCCCGGTGCTTACCGCCAACACCGCGCAATTCGAGGTGGCCGAGCTCTTCGACAGCTTTGCCGGTAGGCGCAACTCCGAGCGCGGGTTGAGCGACGAGTACCTGCGCCATGTCGCTCAGGTGGCGGTGAAGCATTCGCGCCAGCAAAACCGCGGTACCAAGTCAACGGTAGATACCTTGGTCTTCGTTCCCGGAGCACGCGAGGTCGACCGTGTCTGTGCCCAGATCGGCGCCTCGGGCATCCAAGCCTTTGCACTGCATTCGCAGATCCCCACCAAGGCCCAAGACGAGGTACTCAGCGAGCCTTCGGCTGCGCAGGGACCGCGAATTATCGTTTCCACCTCGATCGCCGAATCCTCGCTGACCGTACCGCGCGTCCACCTGGTGATCGATGCCGGCTATGCGCGCGAACCACGCAGGGACGCGGCACGTGGCTTTGGCGGCCTGGTGACGGTGGTCGCCAGCCGTGCCGCGGCCACGCAGCGTGCCGGCCGTGCCGGGCGGCTCGGGGCAGGAACCGTGGTGCGGACCCTTGACCCCAAGTCCTTCGCGGCCGCACCGGCTCATTCGGCCCCCGAGATGCAGACCGGAGACCTGGTGCAGGCCGCGCTTTCTCTGGCCGCTTGGGGTACCCCGCGCGGTGAAGGGCTCGCCCTGTGGGAGGAGCCGCCGCCGGGCACGATGCGCACCGACGAAGAGGTGCTGCGCAGCTTGGACGCGGTGGACGAGCAAGGAAAAATCACCGCCCTGGGCGAACGGATGGTGAAGATTCCGGCCGACCCACGCACCGCCCGCGCCTTGCTGGCCGGTGCCGAGCATTTCGGCTCGCGTCCCACCGCGGAAGCGGTCGCACTGTTGGCGAGCACCGAACGCATCGCCAACGCCGATCTGAACGAGCTGCTGAGCTCCGTTCGCCGGCCTTCGCATCCGGGACACCGGGCCTGGGTGCAAGAAGCCAAACGTCTTGAACGCCTCGCCGGGCAGGTTCCGGCCGTGGATCCTGACGGGGCGCTCGCCGGAGTCTGCGCTCTGGCCTACCCGCAATGGGTGGCGCGCAAGGTCCAGGACAACGACTACCTGCTGGCCTCGGGCACACGCGCTTCGCTGCCCCGCGGAAGCCATCTGGCCCATTATGAATTCTTGGCCATCACCGAGGTGACCCGGGCCGGGACCAGCACCGGAGCGGTGATCCGCCGCGCCGCGGGTATCGAGTGGGAACAAGTTCTCGGCCTGCTGGGCCACCTGCACCGGATCACCGAGAGCGCGAAACTGGTGGACGGGAAAATCTCGGCACGCAAGGTCGAATCCTTCGGCGCCATCGAGCTTTCCGCCCACCCGATCAAGGCCACCAAGGAACTCGGCCGGCAGGCGGCGGCAACGGCGTTGCGCGAGCAGTCGCTGGCGCTCTTTGGCGAGCAGCCGGCCTTTGAAGCGCTGCGGCGCCGGATGGCGGTGGCCTACCGATTGCTGGGTGCGCCTTTTGTGCCGGTAGATGAGCCGACGCTGGTGCAGACGGCGCAGCAGTGGCTGGCCTCCGGCCTGGAGCAGATCGCCGCGGGGAAGCCCGCGGGGAAGGTCGACCTCGTCGGCGCGTTGCGCACCCTGTTGCCGTGGCAGCATGCGCACGAATTCGACTCGTTGGTTCCCGAGCGTTTGCAGGTCCCGTCCGGATCGCGGATTCGCATTGGCTATCCGCCGGTGGATGAAGGCGGTCCGGCGGTGGTGGCGGTCAAGCTGCAGGAGTGCTTTGGGCTTAGCGAATCCCCGCGGCTGGTGCGCGGGATGCTTCCGGTGCAGTTCCATCTGCTTTCACCGGCCGGCAGTCCGCTTGCGGTGACCGAGGATCTCATCTCTTTCTTCAACGGACCCTACGCGCAGGTACGTGCCGAAATGCGCGGCAAGTATCCGCGGCACCCTTGGCCCGAAGACCCGTGGGAGCATCAGGCGACGGCCTACACCAAGAATCGTCTGCGCCGGGAAAGTGGCGCTTAAAAGAAGCAAGCGTGGTGCAGCCTGTTCAGCACGGCCGAAAGCATGGCATTTATAACAAGATCCTGATCCGACAATGAGCATGATTCTGATAACTTCGGCCGATGTGTTTGAGGTTCTTAGCCGTCGAATTCGATGCTTCATCCCTAGCAATGGTTAGTCCGGTCCTCACGAAGATCAGCATTTCCCGCCGCTACGCGGTCAACGAACGGAACAAAACGATTTCGCCTCACTCATTTTAGTGGCGTTCAAGGACATCTAGGGCATCGCCCACCGGGACTGGAATTCATGAATAGCCGTGGTTTCAGCAGCTCTCCGACATGCTCCTTGATCGCGTAGATTACCCCGATCACCGGATCCGTTTCTGGAGTCAGCTTCGGCCGTTCAACCTATTGGTAGATATGCGGAGACGGTAATCGCGGTTAGGGAGGGTGAATTTCAGGGTGAATTCAATTGCTTAGGCGAGGTGATCGGAGTCCAACTGGTCGATCCCGACGCACTGCCTGGGGGCTGCGAAGAAGGCTAATAATTCACGCCACGCAACGCGAGGTTAGTCACATATTTGCATGATATGGCGAAGAAGCCTCCGCCTTTAGAGCTCTTGCGAGTCGCGAAAAGCGTGATTTTCGGGCATTGATGACTTCAGCCTTTGTTCGATGATGAAAAAAGTTATAAATAATCCCATGTAATCGAGATTTTCTCACTCAAAAATGGCGAATGATGCAATCTTTGTCTATGAAAAATATTTTTTGAACAGGACAGATATATCTGTGAGGGTAATCGGAGAAACTTGTCGGTGAAAATTCATGCTTGTGAACTTGTTGAAATCTGGTTACTCTATGCCCCGCACATTTTTTGCGTAGCAATACGACCTCTGGCTTCGGCTCATTCTTCTCAGATACTCCTATTTATCATCTTGTTAGGCTTGCGAAGTCCACAGTGGCGGACGTCTGCGTTTAGGGAAATAGACAGGTGTTTTCCGCCCTGCTTAACAACGGTAAATGGGAATATAAAATGCGAATTGAGCAAGAGCCTGGCGTTTCAAAACGCTGGAAATCTATGCTTGCCTCGTTCCTTGCGGTAACCGTCGGAGTCGGAATGGCAGGTGTGGCGCCAGCAGTGGCGGCTCCTTCCCCCGATTCGTCTGTAGCTGATACAGCTGCCATAGGCACCGACTCGCAAGAAGGCGGACCGGAAGGTCAACAAGCAAGCGATTCAGGAGCGGACGAAGAATCCGCAGCAGCCAATAATGTTCAGGGCACAGTAACGCCGCAAGTTGGTACTCGTGCCGCCGCCGGTGCCGGCATGTTCTTGGAAAAGAACCTGACAAGTAGTGAAGCAATTCGTCCGGGCGATTTTGTCAACTACGAGATCAAGCTGGGCTGCTCCTCCAACACTGAACCATGTAGCGATGCGTACCTGATTGATTTGCTTCCTGAACCACTAGTTCTGGATAGCATTAATTACAACGGGTTCGCGAAGGATGTTACCGAAGAACCCGCAGAAGATGGCACTTCGGTAAAGCTGACTTTTAATGAGACCTCCGAGGACCGTCCCGGGAAAGTCGGTATCAACGATGGCACCGACTACACGATAACCATCGTGGCGAAGTTCCCCGATAACGCGGACCCAAAGTTCAATGGCCAGCAGCTGATCAACGAAGCCGAGCTGACTTCTGATCTTGGATCCATCAAGGATCCAGCCGAAGCTGTTATTCCGAACATTGATCTGGCTCCCAACGCCGAAATTACTAAGCAGTGGTCCGAGGATGTGCTGGAGCAGGGGTCTGATAAGAACATCAGCGCGACGCTCGGCGGAATCAAGAACACCTCCAAGGTGGGCGCATCCTCGATGGTCATCGAGGAGCCTTCGGGCGATACCGATCCATTCGCTTCAGTTGAATTCACCGGATTCGGCGACATCGTCTACCCAGAGGGTGCCGATGAACTCGTCGTTTCCTACTTCGTGGGCGACGCGCCAGAACCACAGGTTCTGGAAACCGCTAACCCCAATGCACCGCCCGTATTCCCGGAAGGCTTTGATCTAAAAACCATTACCGGGTTTGAATTCGTCTTCACCTCAACGAAATCAACCGACACCGAAGGCGGAATCATCGCCAACGGTACAACCGGCTCGATTCCGCTGAACACCGTCCTACGCGATGGTGCCGAAGCCGCTGTGGTCGCGAATGAAACCAACATCATCGCAGTACTCCCTAACGGCGAACAGAATGACCCTTTCACTGCTGAAGATAGCTTCGTGATTGAGTCGGCAAACTACACGGTGGATGCCACCAAGTCCTTCGCCCCGGAGCTGGTGGTTGCTGGTGATGCCGCAGAAATTGGTGATGGGCGCAATGCTTCCACGGTGAAGCTTGGACTGACCAACACCTCAAACCGAAATCTCACTAACTTAACCTTGAAGGAACCCGCAACGGGTACTTCACCGTTCGGCGAAGGCCTTAACTTCAGCAAGTTCAACGGCGGCACCTGGCCAGCCGGAGCCGCCACGGGTTTGCTGACGGTCGCCGGTACAGAATACCCACTTGAAAATGTTGACGGGAAGATCTCCCTGCCGGAGAACCTTCCTGCAGGTAGCGATGTCAAGGGCTTTGAAATATCCTTCGATGGAACTTTCGCCCCTAGCGCAGGATTCGAGTTCGAATTCGAAGTTCTGGCCACTGCAGTTTCTGCCGAGGGCTACAAGAACGTGGTTCTGGGCCAAGGCACTCCATCTGGAAACCAAGACGTCGTTGAAGACGAAGCCGGTGCTACCTTGCTGGTTCAGGAGCCAAGATTCGCTTTGATCGGAGGCAAAGGATTCAATCCCCACCGCATCGAAGGTATTCCGGGCGACAAGACTAGTGTTTGGCTAAATACCAAGGCTGATCAGACCAATACCAACATGGACGTCCGCGAGATCGTGCAGACCGACGACTTCGCGTCAATGGTTCCAGCATTCAAGGCCACTAGCGTCTCGGTGCCATCTACTCAGGGCGCTACCAAAGTTGTTGTGGAGTACAAGGACTCCGACAACAACTGGATTGAATTGGCTGTCTCCGAAGACGGCAATAAAATCGAGAACACCCCAATGCCCGAAGGAGCTACCGGGGTTCGGGTTACCTACACCCGCGATTCAGGCACGTTCCCGCATGACAAGGATGTGCGGGCACAAGTCAACTTCGAGGTCACCGATGTTCTCACCGATGAGCTGAAAACCGACAACGTTCTGGGCATCAACAACGGTGATGGCACCGAAGGATCAGTCTGGGTCGATAAGGAAATTCAGCTGCAGAGCTCGAAGTCCTGGGACCGGAACGTCATCGTTCAGAAACCTGTTTCCGAGGCGCCGACGAACAAGAACCCGACGAGCACCTTGAACCTGTGGGCGAAGAACACTTCGACCTATGGCGTCGACAAGCTTTCGATTGTTGATTCGAAAGCTGACGAAGTTAACCCTTTTGACTACGTTGACATTACAGGTATCAGTGCACAACTATCCGACGAAGCACTCCAGGATCTAGCCCACCTGACTTTGAAGACCGCTACTGGCGAAATCAACTTCACCGGTGAGGACGCCCTGACTCCAATGCTTCCCGAAGGACGAAGCTGGGAAGAGGTCACCGCATTCGAATTCAACCTCGCGAAGGACGGCGAAAAGCTGGTTCCACGCGACACCGAGTTCTGGGTCTCCGTTGGCACCGAGCTGCGCGATGAGCTGCGTGGCTCGGATCCGGCCCAGCCAATCGACGCAGCATTGGCCGAGCTTGACCGTATTGACGGCATGCGCGGCTACGTTCTGCCGAACACGGCTGTAGCGACCGTTCAGCGTGGCGACGAATCGGCTGTCAAAGAACCACAGGCACCGCTGGAGATCATTACCGAAAACTCGGTGGATCTCAATGCGACCCTGACCAAGACGTTCAACCCCGAAGGTCCGATCGATTTCTTTACCAGCAACGGCAACCCCGCACCGGTAAACGTCACCCTGAATGTTAATAGCGGAACCCACAAGGCCGACTATGTTCAGATTGTGGATCAGGATCCAACCTTCTGGAACACCTTCGATTTCGCCGGATGGGACCCCGTCCCAAACAGCCGTGTCTACGATGTCACTATCGAGTACTTCACCGGTGCGGAGTATGTGTTGAAAGATGGAACGCTGGTCGCTGAAGGCGGGGAGTGGACTACCACCAAACCAGCCAATGATCAGGTTCAAGGCGTTCGAGTCACTGCGGAAGGCCGCAACTTCGAAGAGCTACTTAGCAATGACACAACCATCAAGTTCAATGTTCTGCCACGGTACACCCTGCGCAGTGGTGAACTGATTGCACTCGAAGAGGGCCAGAGAAATCCTGGTGAAACCCAGGCGCTGACAACCGAGAACACTGCATCGGCAGAGGTCTCCCGTCTGGGCCAGGATCGTGACACCGACGATGCAACTGATGCTTTGGTATTCAACCCCGGAGAGACCAACTCCGAGGTTTCAAAGAATTCGGATGCCCCTAACGGGCAAATCGCACCGGGCCGCGAGTTGAACTACACGTTCACCGTCACCAATAACGGTACCGACGCGGTCTTGAACCCTGTCATTACCGATATATTGCCGAACGATGCCCAGGGACCGAAGCTGATTCTTGATCCTGAATGGCAGTCGCTGACTTCGTATTCCTTTGAGAAGAAATTCAACCAAGCGCCGGAAGGCACCGCGGTTGACATCTCGAAGGTTACCGCGGTTGAAGAAGACAATTCGCTGAAGTTCAGTTTCCCCGAGGGAACCAAACTGTACCCAGGTGAATCGATCACCGTGAAGTTACCAACCACCGTGCGTGGCGGGCTGAACGCGAAAGAAAAACTGGAGAACAAGGTTACCTTCAGCGGTGACAACTCCGAAGAGAGCAGCGATGACCATCTCGTTTCGGTCATCGAAGGCCAAGCCTACTCATCACGTAAGCTCGTTCGCGAGGTTTTGAGCGGTGAGCAGACCGAGAAGACTGGCGTTTACAACGTCAATTCCAAGGTTGAAAACGACGAAGCCTGCTACGCGTTTGAAGGTGGATTCTATCGTTACCCATGCATCGTGGAGACCAAACCGGGTGGTATCGCAGAGTGGAACCTCAGCGTTACCAACACCGGCAACGTTAACGCGCAGCACATGGAAATTCTGGATATCTTCCCGTACGTCGGAGACACCGGAGTAACGGGTTCCCAGGCCAACGCCCCGCGTGGTTCCCAGTGGGTTCCGACCCTCTTGGACATCAAGCTGCCAGAAGTTCCTGCAGGAACCGACATGGTGCTGTCTTACCTGACCGGTGATCCCGCGCAATGCAAGCCAAGCGGCGCCAATATGCAGGATCCATGGGCAGGTTGTGAAGGAAACTGGACCACCGAACGTCCGGCCAACCCGAAGGAAATCAAGGGCATCAAACTTGTTTTGGATTCGTCCGACGGGTTTGCGCCAGGCGAAGGTGTATCGCTGACCTTCACAACAGTTTCGGAAACTGAAATGCCAGAGGGAACTTCAGATTTCGCTCCCGCGTGGAACTCCTTTGGTTACGCAGCCCAGGCTCAGGTAAATGGCAAGACCGATTACCGCAGCCAAGAGCCAATCAAGACTGGTATCACCTTCAAGCCTGAAGAGAAGGAAAAGGTCTCAGTTGGTGACTACGTCTGGATCGATGAAAATCGTGACGGACTGCAGGATGAGGATGAAAAGGGCATCAAGGATGTCGTTCTGACCATCGTTGGCCCGGATGGCAAGGAAGTTATCGATGTATTTGGTAACCCAGTGCTGCCGACCATGACCGACGAGAACGGTTTCTACGAATTCAAGGATCTTCCGGTCCTTGAAGAGGGCCAGTCCTACACGGTGAGCATCGATCGTGAAGCGTCTAAGGAACTTTTGGCTCCTTACATTCCGACCATCGAGACTGACGACAGCCGCGAGAATGACTCTTCAACTTGGGAAGCCAGCTCGCAGGGTTTGACCGAAGACGGAGAGCATGATCCAACTTTGGACTTCGGATTTGTTACTCCGAAGGTTTCCGTTGGCGACTACGTCTGGATTGATGAGAATCGTGACGGACTGCAAGATGAGGATGAGAAGGGCATTAAAGATGTCGTTCTGAAACTCGTCGGCCCGGATGGCAAGGAAGTTGTTGACGTCAACGGCAAGCCTGTTGAGCCAACCACCACCGACGAGAGTGGTTTCTATGAATTCAAGGATCTTCCGGTCCTTGAAGAGGGCCAGTCCTACACGGTGAGCATCGATCGTGAAGCGTCTAAGGAACCATTGGCTCCTTACATGCCGACTATCGAGACTGAGGACAACCGTGAAAACGACTCTTCAACTTGGGAAGCCAGCTCGCAGGGTTTGACCGAAGACGGAGAGCATGATCCAACTTTGGACTTTGGATTTGTTATTCCGAAGGTTTCCGTTGGCGACTATGTCTGGGTTGATGAGAATCGTGACGGACTGCAGGACGAGGATGAGAAGGGCATTAAGGATGTCGTTCTGAAACTCGTTGGACCAGATGGTGAGCCAGTAGTTGACGTCAATGGCAAGCCTGTTGAGCCAACCAGCACCGATGAAAACGGCTACTACATCTTTGACAACCTGCCGGTTCTCGAAGATGGGCAGTCATACACGGTGAGCATCGATCAGGAAGCGTCTAAGGAACCTTTGGCTCCTTACATTCCGACTATCGAGACTGAGGACAACCGTGAAAACGACTCTTCAACTTGGGAAGCCAGCTCGCAGGGTCTGACCGAAGGCGGCCAGCATGACCCAACGCTGGACTTTGGTTTTGTAATGAAGCCAGAGCCGGTCAAGACTTATGCCGTGGGCGACTACGTCTGGGTTGATGCGAACGAGGACGGTCTCCAAGGTGATTCGGAAGTTCTTGAAGGTGTGAAGGTCATCCTGCTTGACGGTAACGGCGAGAAAGTTTCTTCGACGACTACCGATGAGAATGGCCGCTACCTCTTTGATGAGCTGCCAGCCGGTGACTATCAGGTCAAGTTCGAATTGACTGGCGAGCAGACCAAGAAGTATGAATTTACTTCGCAGAATGCTGGGAAGAATGATTCGAACGACTCGGATGCTGATCCAAAGTCCGGTTTGACGATCAAGTTCACTTTGGATGACGAGAACGCCTCGTTGACCAAGGCATACTCAGACCAGGAGTTCAAGGCTACCGAAGGCATCGATCCGACGTGGGATGCAGGCGTCGTTTTGAAGCCAGAACCTGAGCCGACGGAACCTACGACTCCGACTGAGCCGACTGAGCCGACTGAGCCGACTGAGCCGACGGAACCTACGACTCCGACGGAACCTACGACTCCGACGGAACCTACGACTCCGACGGAACCTACGACTCCGACTGAGCCGACGGA
>NZ_PCPW01000016.1:0-97409 GCF_002979835.1 Arthrobacter sp. MYb221
ACGGATCGGGTGTTGCGGTATCGGGTGAAGGGCTTAGCGGCGACTCATTAATTTTCTACCGATGTCCAGAGCCCTGAGGCCTGGTAGATACATCCACGGAAGTGCAAGTGAACTGACTAGTCTCGACTTTTCTTCTTCGTGAAGAAGCCCGCGCCAATCAATCCGATTGTCACGATTACGCCGATCATAATGACGTCGGCACTTTCCATGTCGTTACCCCCGGTCGGTCTTCGGTTTTCTTACACTATAGCTTTTCACGGGATGGCCAAATCGAGGTGAAGCCCCGCTGTCCCATAAAGCGTTCCTTCTCCGGGCACTGGGTGCTGTGAAAGAATGTTTTGGTGAATTGCTTGGATGATGAGTTGCAGTTGGTCCTGAGTCTTGAGCCAGACGGAATCAATGAGGCCGCATTGATTTGGGCCCGCGCCACAGCCGTGCGCGACCAACGTCCAGAGCCGCTTACCGGCGAAGAAAAAATCCTTGGAATCCAACGGCGATTACAGCTGGAGGGAGCTAAACTCCTCGTTGCCAACCGCGAAGACTCCTGCGTGGGATTCGCGCTCTTTGCACCTCACGAAGAAAGCCTAGAGATCTTCTACCTTGCAGCCACCCCCGAGGTGTGGGGCAGTGGCGTGGCAAGTAGCCTGCTAGTCGCCGTTGAAGAATACGCCAAGAGTATCGGTCGCGCGGCTCTGGAACTATGGGTCATCGATGACAACAGTCGTGCTCTTGCCGTTTACGAGGGATCTGGATTTGTCGGTACTGAACAGGTGAAGCATGACCAATTATCGGGCCAGATTGAGCGACGGATGCTAAAGGAAATTTGTTAGTTGGCCGCTACGGCCTAAACCCAACCGCCGATGTCCCGCAGGTGGTTCTTGAGCCGACGTTGCCTCCAGCCTATATAGGCTCGTTCTTTCCTAGTTCCAAGGTCGCTAGGCTGAGAACATGAAACCTGGAAGATTGAAGGCTATTGGAACGGTCCTGCTGCTCTTGGCCATTGTTGGCACGCTTAGCAGCTGGTCAGTGACCGGCGATGATCGCATTGCCTCTACCGTCATCAACGTACTTCTATTCTTAGTCGGAGCAGTAGCAATATTTCTGGGATACTGGCGTTCTCGCGTTCGAGGAACCGCGACGGCACAAAAACGAATCGGCTGACTCTGAACAGGTAACTTTGAATTCTGTATAGCCGTCCCGCAAAACGTTCCCCAAACGGGGGAGATTCGGGAAAAGAAAAACTCCGGGTCCGCCAAGGCGAAATACCGGAGTTTCCAATTCATGGCCCGAGTAACATGAAACAGCGGTCATCAAGGGCTTGCAAATCAACCTTACCTTGAAAGGTGACATATGGCGAAGGCATCGGGCAACGATACGTGGATCGAGAACTGGCTGAGCATGGACCGCTTTTCCACCTACCTCGAAGTCGCGGGAGGCTCTCGCACACGCGCCCTGGACCTATATGACTGGAACGCCAAGCTCAGTGCCGCTTTTCTCCACGACCTCAGCCACCTCGAAGTCGGCCTGCGGAACGCGTGCGACCGCCAACTTGCAGCAGCGACACTCCCAGGTGACACGCATTGGACCGACCCAGCTACGCTACTTGCCCTATTCCCCATTGTGATGCGACGAAACAAGCTGACCGGTCGGTTGCATGACGTGAACAAGATTCCCAGGAGCAACGTCGAGCGCGCCCGAACAAGCGCAGCAACAAAGCCACATGCCCCGCCATTGCCAGGGAAGACAGTCGCTGAGATCATGTTCGGCTTCTGGACCTATCTCTTGGCTGACGCGCATGAAAAAACGATCTGGGTTCCCCATCTCCACAAGGCGTTCCCTCCAGGGACAGACCGGAACCGACTCAACGACTCACTTGCCTCGCTTCGTCGCTTTCGGAACCGAGTGGCCCACCATGAGAACATTCTCCGTGGCTCGGAGGGTGAACGTCGCCGAATCGTCTATCTGGTGCGATTGCTGTCTACCGATGTGCTGGAGCATCTCCAAGCCAACAGCGACGTCGCCACGATTCTGGGGACGCGCCCATAAGGGTTTAGTGTATTGGAGTGTCCCGGTAGACGTTCCTCTTGTGCGCATCGAAATCGATCGTTCAGGAAATCAATTCAGGTGGGCACTTATCCCTCTTGTCCTAGACTGATGGCAGGATGGAGATATGCAGCACACTGTCCCTATCTACAGCATCGCGAAATCCTACACCGCCGCCGCTGTTCTCTTGACGTTTAATCCGCAACTACACATCGGTGATCGCCTGGTCTGGCTACCAGCGCATTTGAAATCTCTGTCGTTCGAAGACTTGCTCTCACACCGTTCCGGGCTCAATGATTATTTTGTTTGGCCGGACTATCGAGCTGCAGTAGAGAACGCCGCAGAACCTTGGGACGCAATGGACATCATTGCGCGTGCAGAGGTGCAAAACCCTGGCGGATTTAACTATTCAAATATCGGGTACCTACTTCTACGCTTAGCTCTCGAAGATTTCCACCAGAAGCCTTTTTACAACGTGCTCGACAACTTGATCTTTAGCCCTCTTGGTATTCAAGCCTCTCCTTTTGATTCCCTTGATGATTGGGAACAATGCAATCATCCCGCGATCACTGAGAAACTGCGCAACTACCACCCAGGATGGGTGTACACCGGAACTTTCGCAGCCACACCCGATGAAGCTGCACGTGGAATTGCGTTAATCATGCGAAACGAGCTGGGGTCGGCCGTGCCTGAAGCAATGTCGAAAACCCATTTGGTTGGTGCTCCGCAGAATCATCCGATGTCGCCGGAAGCTGGATACGGGCTGGGACTTATGACGCGCGGTCTACCTCCAGTAATTGTTGGGCATGGTGGGCAAGGTCCAGGGTTTAATCACTTCGCTGCAGTCAGTTCCGATGGTTCCCGCTGGTGCGGAGATACGAGCGCGCAGGAAGGTGAAGATCACGATTTGATTCGTCGATGCGTGGCCGCTGTGACCAACGATGATCTCACGGTGTCCCAGTAAAGGTTCCTCAATCGGAACGATCAGTTATCGCAATCAGGGTCATGCCACACCTTAGATCTGGCGGCAGGCCAGCGCCCACCTTCCGGAACGGTGCGACTGTTCCGTTTGGAAAAGTGCGCCTCGCTGGTTCTCGATTCGAAATGAATGAATTGGCATGGTCTGCGATTAGTTGTCCCGACACTGTTTGCCGCACAGCGCCTCCGCGGTTCGAGCGCCGAGCTCGTCTACAAGTTTTGGGTCCAAGCTGTCAGCGGCAACTCGCGCAATCCCCCTACCTAAATCAGCGCTAAAAGACGGATTGGCCCGAAGCCGCAACGACGCCTGAGCGAGTACGGTGGAGTGTTTTCACCAGCATCACGGCGAACACCACGGCCAGTACATCAGCGGCCAGCACCATGAGCAGTGAAGCATGAGCTGCAATCCATAACGGATTCGCATTGGGTAGCATCTGGGCGGGATCGACTCCAGCGGCCGCCTCCATTCGATTGACGGCGGCGCTGTCCGCAATCTGCCAGAGAAAGAAAAATGCTACGACTGCGACATTAAGGCCCAGCAGCGTCAAACCGCCAAGAACCCCGAGTAGCTTATTGAAATCTCTTGGCATTCGCACTCCTAATTACAGCCGTTCCGAACGGATTCCCAGAGCCGCCGGATGAGCAACTTCGAGTCCAATCCCTATTATTCCCGCTTTGGCGCACCGGGGGTTCTCCGTGTCGGGGCGGCCCAGCCGGATACCGGACGGCAGTCGATGCCCTTGGCCGCGGGAGACCGGCCAGACAGTTCGCTGGATCGGTTGTCTGTGTCCCGGCACGGTCCAGGGTTTCTGGATGAAGGACTTTTTCTGCCCCACGAATCACTGCACTCGGTCAAATGCCGAGCCCTGGCCCGGCATAATGATTCGGCCCCGGGCGATCAGCGACGTGGAAGCGAAAGCCGGCCGCGACGACGCGCAATGGCCAGGAATACCACGGTAGCCACCGAGCACACCAAGATGGCGACGATGCTGGCTTCCGGCCCGAAGCTTCCCCCGGAAAGCCAGTCCGGTTCGCTGGTCACCGCGGTGACCAGCGAATCGCGGGCCTCGGAACCCGAGGTGATCGATCCAAAAAAGGCCCGTTGTCGCAAAGTTCCAGCCGAAGTGCACTCCGATCGCCAGCCATAGCGATCTGGTGGCAAGGTATGCGGCGCCCAGCATGATTCCGGCTTCAATCATGATGGCGAAGGCGCCCGGCAGCGAAGCATCCGGATTCACGAGGTGAACGAGCCCGAAGAGGATCGCCGAGGCGCCAAGTGCCACGGCTGTGCCCCAGCGGCCGCGCAGCAGGCGGAACACGACTCCGCGGAAGAATACTTCTTCCGAAACGGCGATCGCGCACATCATTCCGGCGATGGAGGCCAGCAGATCCAGCGTCCCCCGATCGAGATTCGGACGAAACTGACCGGCCTCGGCCTGCACCACCATCGCGGTCACATGATGGGTGACCACGTCGTGCAGCTCGTGGGCGATCCGCGCCCGTTCGGCCGTGATCGTCTCCCGTTCGGCCGCCTCGGTGCGGCTGCGACGCATCGCGGCCTGCGATCGGAGCCACGAGCCGAAGAACCACAGCGCCGCCAGAAGCGCTCCGAAAGCCAGCGCGTCGGAGACTGTCAGTGCCGCGTCGAGCGGAATCAGCGCCGCGGCGAGCGCGGCATAGCCGCCTAGGACGAGCAGCGAAGTCAGCATCCGGTGCCGCTGGAGCAATGCCCCGCGCCCACCAGGGCAACGAGCAGACCGAGGGCGGCGAAGGTGGTGGGGAACCCGAGCAATTGGTACGCCGCGAACGCCGCAAAGGCCAGCGCCAAGGACCACTGCGGCCAGCGGCGCAGTATCGCGACCGAGCCTCCCTGGATCACGATCAGACAAACGCCGAGCGGATTGAGCCGGTGATCGGGCGACGCAGCCAGCTCGAGCCCCTGCTGCGCCACACCCGGCACGAACGACAAGCCGACAAGCCGATGAGAACGACAGCGGACACGACTTCCTACTTGAGTTGCGCCACCGGAAATCGGACAGTCTTCATCCCAAAATCGTACCCGGATGCCCAGGGCGCAGGTGATGCCGCGGCGGGCAGCGCCGCGATGACGGTTCCATCTGCCGGCGTTCCCCCAAGGGCCTGCGAGCGGGCACAGGAAGGTTGCTTCGCTGACGCCGGCGGCAGATCCGGATGATGTAGGTCAATGATCCGAGTACTGCGGTGCGGAAGTAAATGCCGCCAAACCGAGTGGATACGTTGACCTTGAGGCAGTCTCCGCTGTAACCGCCTCGCGTGTTGACAGCCGCGACCCCGTGGCGAATGGCTGTAGCCTACAAGGTGAGCACGTTCTTGCAGGGAAAACAATGATCGTGGTTGCCCCTTGGAGTCAGTCCGGCGGTTGAGTTTTCAGCGGTGAGGCATTTGGCGTCACGATTCGATCCACTAAGGAAGGTCCCGTTTTGCCTTTGTCCTTTATCCCGCCGCGTCAGGTCAATATCGGCGACGCGGCAGCATTCGTCGGCACCACACCGCAGGCGATCCGTCGCTATCACGAGATTGGCCTGCTCCCCGAGCCCGAACGGGGCAGCGATGACCGCCCCCGATACGGCTACGAAGACATGATCCGGCTGCTGTGGATCCACAAGATGACCGGCGCCGGGTTCGCCTCGGAGGAGATCCGTGACGCCTTTGCCGGCACGGCTCCTGTTGGTGCCGACAGCGTGCAAAACGCCGCTATCGCGCAACGCATGCGCACCCCAGATGGCAGAATGGGATTACTTTCCGACTTCGTCACCTGCCGCCTCAAGCCCCTGCCCAAGGGCTCCCTGCGCCAGGCGGATCTGGACAGCCTGCTGGTCACAGAGCGGATCTTCGGCCCGCTCGGCGCGGCCCTCCAAGCCACCCGTTTCATTGCCATAGCGACCCACCCGGGTCTGCAAGAAGAATCCGACCGTGTTGATATCGCCGAGGAGGCACTCGATGACACGATCGCTGCCGAGGACCCGCGTGTGGCACTGGTAGCTGCCAAACGGCACGCATTCGAATTGCAGCTGCACGCAGTCATCGAGGGTTCCAGCCTGGCGCTGAGCGACGAAGCGATCGTCGACTCCTGGGACGCATTGCACCCCGAGAACGAAGATGAAGATGAGAGCGGAGTCGACCAAGACCCTGGCACGGGGCCAGAGACCATGAGCGCAATCGAAGCTATTGGAAAGATGCCCTACGATTTCTCCCCGGCCCGCCTGCGCTGCATGGAATTGGCCGAAGAACTCGCCACCAGCGAGTCACCCGGTTCTTGAACAAGTCCCCTCGTCCTAAACCAGGAAGTATGCTCGGATATCCGTTGAGCCAGTCGAGATTCCTTGCGCCAGTGTTGGTCCAGATATCGCACCTGGGACCAGCACGTCGATGGCTTCGCCCGAGAACGTGTCCGTAGCGGGCGCCGCTAGCGGACCGAGCGCTTCTCGGAAACAGGGCTACGCCGCACCATGGATCCAGGTCCCGACCAGTGACCGTCCTATGGGACAAATCAATATGGAGCACCAATATTGGTGCGGTCTAAGCCAGCGCCCCTTCAAACGGATTGCAAAAAAGGAAATCACGTTGCCGTTCAGGAAACAGAACACCGCCTTCCACGACGGACCATAAGTACTCAATAGTGCCGGAGCAAACCAACGCGAGCATGGACAGGGTTTCGATTCGAGAGTTGATGGCAACCACCATTGGCTGCCGCTTCCTCCGTCTTCGGCGGCCCTCTCCGACGGGCAGAGAAGCTTCAGCTACCTCGCTGGCTTTTCGAGTGCATCAACGTCTAGGCTCAGCACTAACAGCAAACGATGGAGGAACCATGGCAACGCAAAGCGTGTCGCCACACACGGGCTCGGAACCACTGAACAAGCTGTCCGTCACGGCCCTGGCCCTTGCGGCCTTAACCCTTTTGAGCATGTGGTTCCTTGGCAACTCGGGTCTGGCGATCTTTGCGGTGGGCGCGGGCCACGTTTCGCTAAACCAGATCACCCGACGGGGCGGTCGCGGCCGCTGGCTCGCAATCGTTGCGCTCGTGATCGGATACGCCGTTGCCGCCCTCTCGTTCTATTCAATTCTGACTGCCATCCCACTGTTGATCCAGTCCTACATGGCCTGACGCCGTATTTGACGAGCAAGGTTTCTTGGCCGGCGGTAAAGCCAGCCCGAGGGTTCGTTTCCTATTTTTTGATGCTTCCCATCTCTACGGGTTTCCCGGCATTGGGGTTGTTTCCCATCAGGCGGACTATCCGGTTTTTCGCGGAATGCCGAAAGTCCCCTCCCGCTCGAAGCCCATCTCGACGAACAACTCGAACAAGCGTCCTTCCGCCTGTTCGTCCACTCACCGGAGCGCCTGGGATACGTCCTGCAACTCAACGAGCGCATAGGCATCCAGATTCCATGCATTCCCGGGGTGCAGTTGCGAGCAAAAATTGACCCGATAGCAGGGCGAACTCACCGAGGCGCGTGGTTCGGCGTGGTCAGTTCCTATGGCGCGCATGGCACCAAGATACAAGGCTGTGCGGTGGAGCTCTAGAACAACCAGTTGCCTAGGTCGCATGAATTATTTGAACCGTAGAATCGCATCTGGTGAGGGTTCCGTATACTCTGCACTTGTTTTCTGGCGCCAAGCATGGACGAAGAATCGCTGGAAGTTGACTTTTATGAGCCGCATCTCGGGAGCCGCTTGAGCAGTCAGGCTTTCTCCTACTTCACAAAACCATGCCGGGTGGTCGATCACCGTGGCTGCCGGTTCGCGAAGGCAGCCTAGCCACCGCCGCCGGCCCGTTGCGGCGTCATGAATCATGGAAGTCCGCTGGCTCCGGTGCGATGCGTTTGGCCATGAGGCAGAATTTGTTGCCCTCCGGGTCAGTGAGAACGTGCCAACTGCCCGACGGGACCACATCGGTCGACATGGCCCCCAACGACAGGAGCCGTTCCAGTTCTTCCGCCTGGCCGCTATCTGTCGGACACAGATCGAAGTGCAACGTTTCGGCTCTGGGCACGACGTCGTCCGTACGCAGGAACAGCATCGTCGGGGCATTCGGAGCCCCGGAGATCGCGACTCCCGTCGCGTCCGACCCCGTGATCCGGTAGCCGAGCGCCGCGCACCAAAAACGAGCCAAGCGCTCCGGATTCCGTGCCTTGATCACGATGTCCGCAATTCGACTAGCCATGCACTCCACCCGCTTCCTGCTCGCCGACCGTGCGGCTTTCGACTTCGTGGCAACCCCGCGCGGCTGGAACTCGCACGGGCCGGCAAACTGTCAGTATCCCATCGCTTCAGGTGCCGATCGCCAACCGGACAACAGTGAGCACGAGCCACCTAATAGCTTTTCGAGAATCCCGCCATTGATCTCTGCGATTCACAGTACACCCGGCATGGTGTGATGCCGACTATGGAAAAGCTCCCATCCATCCGGCGAGCGCCGCACTTTTACTACGCCACTCCCCCTGATCGATCCAACCAATTCATACCGTGCGTCACTCCTCACATTTTCGGTTTCGAGGTAGCCATCTGGAACATTTTCAGATACTTTTTAACCTACCTACCGATAGGTAGGCAAGATTCTTGATTTAGAAGGCGCTTGCATGACTACTACAATTTCCCGCCCCCTCAAGGTGGGTGCATGGTTTGCTATCTCATTGGCACTCGTGACAGTTCTTGGTCCGGCAGGCACGGATATGTACCTGTCGTCCTTGCCCGATGTGGTGGAGCATTTAAACGGCACAGCGGCTTCAGGCCAGCTCACTTTAACCGTTTACTTGCTGGCCATGGGTGCAGGCCAGCTGGTATTCGGGCCGATTACTGATGCTTTCGGGCGCCGGCGGCCACTGCTGGCCGCCCTGATCGTTTTCCTGCTGTCCTCCGTATGGGCTGCCATGAGCCCATCAATGGGCATACTTTTAATGTCGCGCACATTGCAGGGGCTGGCAGCTGCCCTTACCCTAGTCGTGGCCCTGAGTATGGTTCGAGACGCAGCGCAAGGTGTCCGAGCCGCGCAGCTCTTTGCATTGCTCATGACGATCGAAGGCTTGGCTCCGGTATTGGCTCCCACGGTCGGTGGTTTTGTCGACCAGCATTTCGGGTGGCGTGCTGTGCTTCTGGTCTTGGCGGGGCTGGCAGCAATCGCGTTTGCGAACTCAACGGTGAGCTTGCGCGAGACACTTCCAGCTGAATCCAGAACGTCGTTGCGGTTGGGCCAGGTGATGCGCACCTACGGACGCATCGCACGGGATGGGCAATTCCTGCTACCGGCCTTAGGCCTCTCGGCAGTGTTCTTTTTCCTCTTCGCCTACATCGGCGGGGCGCCCTTCATCTACCAGGGGGAGTTTGGTCTCAGTTCAGATACCTTTGGCCTTGTTTTCGGTGGAACCGGGCTCGCCGTGATGTTCGGTGCAATTATTGCCGGGCGCACGGTAGGTAAATTCGGCGCCGGCAAACTCGGCGTCATTGGCACTATCTTGATCGCACTCGGCGCGCTGATCGGCCTAATTCTCTCAGGTATTGGGTTGGGTCTCGCAGGCATTGTCATCGGCATGTTTGTTGCACTCCTCGGAGTCGGAATAGCCGAAGCGACGTTGATGGCCTTGGCAATGGCTTCGCAAAATACTGCGCTTGGTTCAACCGCTGCGCTCCTGGGAGCTTTCCAGCTGATCATTTCCTCGGCGGCTACGCCCTTGGCAGGGCTTGCCGTGGGGATATCCACGGGGGCATGGCTGGGATTCCTTCTGGGCATCTCCTTGGTAGCCTTTATCATCGTAGGAGTGAGCATTAAGCGCGCCCCGGCGATCACCGATCTCGGAAGTCACTAGCAGAAGCCTGAACTTGTGGAGGTTTCATTGGCAAAACCCCTGTCCCCGTCAGCCCAACGCGTCTGCTTAGTGGCTGCCCAGCATTTTGCGCAACATGGCTATGATGGCTCATCACTCACCGTCATCGCCGAAGGCGCAGGCATGCGCAAGGCCTCACTGTATGCGCACTTCTCCAATAAGGATTCCTTATACGAGCAGACTCTGGATTTGGCATTTGCCGACCAGGAGGCCGCAGCGAAAGCTGCATTCGCTAGCGAAGCGGACGGGAAAATGCCGGGAATCGAGTACTTGGAGGCACTTTCCGCGAGGTATGCAGCGTCAGTGAACTTCCGATTCCTGCTGCGGTCCGTGTATGCCCCGCCGCATGCACTTGAAGCAAAGATCATTGGCAAATATCGTAACTTCGAAAACGAGCTGCGAGCCCTATTCGTGTCAGCTGCGGCCAAGGAAGACGAGAAAACGCGCGATCTGACGGAAGCGTATCTGGCGGTGGTCGACAGCCTCCAGGTCGAGCTGATCTATAATTCTGCTGAGAATTACGAGGTCAGATACCGAGCCGTGTTGCGGATGCTTCAGCATTACTACGAGAAGTGATCAAAGAGTTCCGCAATGCTTCCGGCCAAGCAGCTGAAGCAGTTCGGCACGAGCACCGCGGTGAAGCCGTCATCCGAATAATGCGTTCGAATGACGGCTTCGTGCTGTTCTGAGCCAACTAGCCTGTGAAACGTAAACACGAACGGATCCGAGCCACTACTAGGGTGCATATTCTTGGTCCTCGGAATGGAGTTCTCGTTGAGTTCAATCAAAAAGATCGTCGAGCAGAATCGATTACCGAAAAACCATGTTGCACCCCGGTGGCAGCGCATCCCTTAAGACTTGTCGAATGGTTCCGTGGATGTTTCCACTCGTTTCGGGATCATCGTGGCTCCGGGCCTGTTTTCGCCCCGGTTGTTGGACTAAGACAAATAATCGATTCCGTCACCAGTCTCGACATTCAGCGCTTCAGGCTCAGGTGCCTTACGCACGGCGGCTGCGTTCTGATTCCGGCAATGTGCCCGTCCAACGACGCTGCTTTGCGCGTATGCGCGGAGTCGAAAAAAGGTTAGTTCCATCATAATTCGCCCGGACAACTGGAGCTATTCCGCAGAACTCATAATGCATCCGAGGAAAAACCGTGATTGATTTGGAGGCATACTGTCGATGACTTCTTCAGGCACCGACTACGCTGTGCATCCAGCTGGTGTCGGCCTAGGCAAGGTTCTCTCGGAGCCATCTGGATGCATTGTCGGCCGCGGCGAGAATCTCAGGCTCTGGGCGTTGGGAGACTATCAGGAAACCCACCTGTTGAAGCCGGAAGGTATTCCTCCGAATCAATGCCCGTTGCACTTGATCGGCGGAGCAAATCTTCGATAGCTTCTCCCACCCATGCCAGACTCCCATACTGGCGAGGTCAGTTGAACGATCGCTCCCGGAAGACAAATCCCAGTCCAGAATGCCGGATACACGTCCTTGATCCCACAAGACATTATGGCCGCCCAAATCCCCATGCGAGAAGACTCGATCCTCAGCACTGATTCCGGCAAGGGCTTCAACCGCTTCTCCAGCCAACGCTCGAATTTGTGGTTCAATCCTTGGAAGGACCTCATCGATTTGAACCCGATGCCAGTCCGAGCCTCCGCAAAATGACAGGGGCTCAGCCAACAAAGAACGCAACGGCACCAGATCTATGGAGGACACCAAATCCAGCAGCCGCCTGATTTCGCCCGGCGAACCTTCACCGGCGGGGCATGGGCGTCCCGGGATGAATTCCGTCGCGACAGCTGATATGCCGTCAACCTCGATAACCGGCCCCATCGACCAGGGCAGATTCAATCCGATATCGCGCGGAATCATGTCGACAAGCTCTTGCCTCCGACACATTTGATCGCCGGTAAATTTGTCTCGCGCGATTCTGATAGCGGCCTGCTGCTCCAGCAGAACAACAACGTGGGCGGAACCTTCTTCGACGACTTTTCGACGCGCGCCACGCGCCTTGCGTGGAAGATCCGCGATCGCAAAGTCAACGATAGACGTCAGGCCGGAGTTGATTACTGGCATTGGCATAGTCATGAGCCTACAAGACTCGTTGGACTGAAACGCTCCCTGGAAGTGACTCGCGATTCTCGCCTACGTTCCGTGTACCGAATGCATTTCCGCGTATGGATCCGGCATAAGGTGAGCCCTAGGGTCTAAAGCGCAGGGCCATGCAAAATGCGTTCAACGATCTCGTCAGGGTGTTCGTCAGCCAGAATTCGCTGCTCTGCAACAAACGACAAGGGCTGCCATCCGTGATACCAACTTTGCATATCCGCGATGCTAAATTCAGTGGCCTTTGCCCTGCTCAAATGCCGTAGAGCCGTCTCCTCGAACGTCAGGTCGAAAGCATAGAACCGGGCATCATCAACATGTTCTGCCACGCGCTCTAACATTTCGCCATATCGGGAGGCGTTGAAGATTCCTTCCAGAATCACGTTGTGGCCACGACCTATGCAATACGTAGCCGCCATTTCGAGTAGATCTTTGTGAGCTAGGCTTTCGTTTTCACGCTCGTGGTAGATGACCCGTCTGAAGTGGTCCTGCTGAAGTACCGCTGTCGGCGCCCCGAGCTTGGTCTGGAGCAAACGCGCAATGGTGCTCTTACCAGACCCCGAATTTCCACGAATCACTACCAGCATGGCTAAAACCTTCATTCCGAATGTCCGCAGATAAACCTGTTACGCAATGCTGAGCACAGGCGGTGTCATCCAATTCCAGGGGGCGCAGCGTCCCGCATCGTGTTCGCCCTGCGGACACATCGAATTGTAAAGTCCGACTCAAAGCTATCCCGGCCCGAGGACCAAAACTTCAATGGACAAAACAGGCCTGAAGATCCGGCTGGCCGTCGCCCAGCATCGCGATTAAACCGATTCCGTCGTCAGCGCCACGCTAGTTCCCTACCAAGAGAAGCTTCGATTGCATTCAACAATGAACGACTAGATGGCGCCCAACGCCTTGCCACAGGCAATTCCAGCACCAGGGCCGGAGCCGAGCTGGATCTGCGGGGGCTCGAACACGGCCCCTTCGCCCTTGACCTGACACCAGATTACTGGTTGCCCCGTTCACCTACCGACCCAAAAGGCGTGAGAAGAATCCTCGGGCGGAGCGTGATTTCTTCGGCGCATTTGGGTCGCAACTGCAGCGCTCTTTTTGTGGAATATGAGCCATGACCTGCTGGACATGCTGGCCACAGCCGGCCCAAGTTGTTTTATGGCATAGGCGACAATTGACGGCACGGCACATGCTTACACTTCCTAAACTTAGTAGCACTTTCGAGGGTATCTCCGCGAGCATATCCAGTATTGCACATACCCTAGGGGGTATTTAAAAGCATGGACTCAACCACGACAGGGAAACCCCTAGGGGTATAGACTGAACTGAACTACGACCCCGAAGGATCCCTCCATGCAGCTTGAAGTCGAAACCATGAAGCCCGCAATCAACAGGCTCAAGCGGGCACAGGGTCAGCTCAATGCAGTGATTCGCATGTTGGAAGAGGGAAGCGATTGCCGCGCAGTGGTCACGCAGCTATCCGCCGCCTCCAAGGCGATTGACCGCGCGGGGTTCTCCATCATCGCCACCGGACTGGAGCAGTGCCTGCAATCCGAAAATCCGGAACTAGACCGAGCCGACATGGAGAAATTATTCCTCTCACTGGCCTAGGCAAGAAGCCGGCGGCTGCCCTGGAGACTACGAAGCGATCCCCCATCTTGCATATGGCCGAAAGCCGGTCGCCTAGTCCCGAGCATCATCCAGCAGCGCCGCCAGGAGTGCGCGGTCTGCCCCATCAAGCAAGCCCACGAACCGCGCGAGGCAGTTCTCCTTATTGTTCGTCTCCGTTAACGAACGGACCATATGCGCTGCAGAAAACTGGCAACCGGTCAGCGTGGCCTCGTATGTCCAGACTCTCCCGATCAGCGTGCGCGCGAGCAGTCCCTTGTCGAAGAGGTGCCCAAGCACGGTGGCGACCGTGGTGTAAGCAGGTGTGACCTCCTCTTCCGCATCCATTATTTCGAGTACGGTACGCGCGGTGTGCGGTTGGCCGCTGCGCCATAAGATGTTCATCACCCGTCGCTCCAGGGACCCGAGCTGCGGGGCATGCTCCACGCTGAAGGGCAAAGACGGCGGCACAGAGTCACTGGTCATCGAGGAAGACCTCCAATCGATACGCGTGGACGCGCAGGTACAGCACACTGGACTTGGCCGGAAAGCCGGAAAATCAAAGCAACGAACGTTGATGCCACTGCGATGCCTGCCAGCCAAGGCTGCAACGGAGCAAAGTACGTAGTTGCTCCGGAATACCCTAAGACCAAGAGGGCGATTTTATTGCAGACCGGGCAACCCACGGCGAACCAAGCCAGAACGCCGCCGGTGAGCCCTAGCCTAGAAGTCGCTTTTTCTTCTTTTCCTTGCCGTTTCTCGGCGGACCGAGTTGCCGGATCCTGACTTTGCGCGGAACCACTTGAATTCATTTCAGTCGAATTTTTGACGTAGCTTGCCAAGAGAAGTCCTGAGAGTCCCGAGGTGGCGATCCACACTGGGTAATTCCACAGGGTCGCGGGGATCTCGCGGGTGAAGATGCCGTTGGGAATCAAGACTGTTGCGAGCCCCAAAAGCACTCCTACCGCCACGGTGGCGGCGATTGCCGCCAGCCACTGCCGAGTCCCCCATAAGCTCAAGGCCTGTCCCGACAAAGGAATCCGACTGATAAACCCCTTCACCCATTCGTTCGCTGGCAACCTAGCTCCTTACCGAGCGCAGGCGGTCGCTCCGCCGGCATTTGTTTATTACTATGCCCCATCGTACTGTTACTAATCAACGTAGTAGTAAGTATTGGCGCCCGGACGGCAGGGAAGGAAATATAGATGATGAGCACGAATGAAACCGCTTCGAGGACACCAAAGGGGAAACGGCTTCCGTGGTTTTGGCTCCTCCCCATTCCGATCGTCATCGTCGTCGCCTTGCTGATTTGGTCCCAAATACCGGGCAAAGCTCCAGAATCGGCGCAGGCACCTTCGGCGATAGCGGAGAGCATCCAAGAAGCACCCGCTACGCCCGCGGCACCGCCGGCCTTTCCCGACGTCTCTCGCCTGGATCCAAAGGATCCAACTGCCGTGGGGTCGGTCGACGCCCCCGTCGTCATGGTGGCCTACTCAGATTTCCAATGCCCGTTCTGCGCCAAGTGGACCGATAGCACCCTGCCGAAACTCACCGAGAAATACGTAGACAACGGGCAGCTGCGGATCGAGTGGCGAGATCTGGACATCTTCGGCGAGGCCTCGCTGACGGCCGCCCAGGCGGGCCAGGCAGCCGCACTGCAAGGCGGCTATATCGATTTCCACCATCGCATGTCCCAAGGCGGGAACATCTCCGCGGCAAAAGACTTCACCGATGAGTCCCTGATTGCGATCGCCGAGGATCTGGGGATGGAGGGCGATAAACTCGTCACCGATATGGGCAGCAGCCAGGTCAAGGACGCGGTGCAGCGCAATATTGCAGAAGCCCAGTCCCTAGGGGTACTGAGCACACCGTCATTCCTCATCAACCGGACACCCTTCGTCGGCGCCCAGCCACTGGCCAACTTCGAGGCGGCAATCGAGGCAGAACTCGCCAAGGCCGAAGCCGAGCAACCGTAGTGGAGGCCGGAATCCTATTTGCCTTTGTCGGTGGGCTGCTCGGCCTGTTCAGCCCTTGCAATGCAATGCTTCTGCCGGCGTTCTTTGCCCATGCAGCGACTTCCACCCGGCGGCTTGGTGCCATCGGCTTGGCCTTTCTTGCCGGCACGCTAGCCACGCTGGTACCACTTGGCCTAGGCATGGGGTGGCTCGGCGGAGCCCTTGCCATTGACCGCGGACTGCTCATTGTCATCGCAGCATGGGTGATAGTGGCCTTCGGACTGCTGCAGATATTCGGCGGCGGATTTGACGCCGCCCGATTCTTGCCGCCACGAGTACGCCAGCCGCGTGCTCCGGGCTCGCTATGGGGTGCAGCGCTCTTGGGTACCGTTGCCGGTGTCGCAGGTTTTTGCACCGGACCGGTCCTTGGCGCAATCCTGACCTTGGTCCTCACCTCGGGCAGCCCGCTGGCCGGCGGCCTGCTGCTTTCCGTGTACGGCGCTGGCACGGTACTGCCCATCATCGCTCTGGCATGGGCCATCAAGAAGTACGGCGGAATGCGCTGGAGATGGATGCGCGGCCGCCAGCTTCGGCTCGGCCGGTTGCACTTGCACAGCAATACCCTGATCGCCGGAACAGTCACCTTGCTCGTCGGTGTGGCGATGCTTCTCACCGGCGGCTTGGCCACCGCCGGCGAGCTGCTGCCGCACGACATCCTCGAGGCAATTTCTTCAACTGCCGCGAACATCGACGCGGCCATACCAACATGGATCTGGATCGCTCTGGCCGCGGCCGGTTTCTTCGCCTGGTGGCTTGCAGAAGCTCGCCGCCGCCTATCGGCATCGGCTAGCGCTCGGGCGGCACAGTCCACTTCCACGAAGGGAACACCATGAACCACCATCTCCTGCTCCACCTTGCCGGAACCGGCGACGGCCCGCAGCCCAATCTGGAGATGGCTGCGCGCATCGCCCGCAACGCCCGGGCCGAGCTCCCCGATTGGACCATCGAGCTTGTGGTCCAAGGCCCGCAGGTAGCGCTCCTGGCCACCGGGAGCGAGCTGGCCCAAGAGGTGGTTTCGCTAGTGGATGCCGGGTTCATCGTGAGTGCCTGCGCCAACAGCCTGCGCTCGGCCGCGGTTGACGGCGAAGGGCTGGCAGCCGGCGTGCGAATTGTCAGCGCCGCGGTGGCGCGCCTGGCCACCGCTCAAATGGACGGTGCCGCGTACATCCGTGTTTAGTGCGGCAACACCGATTTTGGGAATCCATTGCTTACCTCATCGGGCACAGAATGCCGGCGTTCCTCCGCTAGTGGAGGAACACCGGCATTCATGTCACTGGATTAGGGCAGAAGCCTAGCTTGCTCGTTACGTTCGCCCGAACCCACGCAGCCGCAGCGAGTTCGCGACGACCAGCACCGAGCTGGCGGCCATGGCGGCACCTGCAATCATGGGATTCAAGAACCCCAGGGCTGCCACCGGAATACCGGCGGTGTTGTAGAGAAACGCCCAGAACAGGTTCATCTTGATAGTTCCCAGTGTCTTGCGGGAAAGTTCGATAGCTTGCGCAACCTGCTCGACGTCATTGCCCATGATGGTGACATCGGCTGCCTCGATCGCGACATCCGTACCGGAACCCATCGCGATGCCAAGGTCTGCCTGCGCCAGCGCCGGTGCGTCGTTGACGCCGTCACCGACCATTGCCACAACCCTGCCTTGCTCCTGCAGCTGGCGCACGGCCTGGGCCTTGCCTTCGGGGAAGACATCTGCGAACACGTCTTCCGGCGCGATTCCAACCTTGGCGGCAACTTGCTGCGCTACCGCCTTGTTGTCCCCGGTGAGCAATACCGGGCGCAACCCAAGCTCCTTGAGCCTTGCAATGGCGGCAGTCGAGGACTCCTTGATGGTGTCGGTCAGGTTGACGAATCCGGCGAAGGTCCCATCTACGCCGATCATGATCGAGGTCGCGCCGTTGCTCTGCGCGGTTGCCAGGTCCGCGCGCTGCCGATCGCTTAGCTCAATCCCATTTTCCTTCAGCCAGCTTTCGCGGCCGGCCACCACGGTGTGCGCCCCCACCATTGCTCGCACGCCGCCACCGGCGGCGGAGACGAACCCGGTGGCCGCGGCCAAGGAAGCCTTGGTACGCGCCGCTTCGACTATTGCTTGAGCAATCGGGTGCTCGGAGCCCGACTCGGCAGCGCCGGCCAGTGCCAGCAGCGCTTCTTCGTCAAATCCCGACGCGGGGGCAGTGGAGGTGACCGCAAGGTTGCCCTCGGTCACGGTGCCGGTCTTGTCCAGCAGCACGGTGTCAACCTTGCGGGTGTCTTCCAGGACTTGTGGTCCACGAATCAAGATGCCCAATTGGGCCCCTCGTCCGGTACCCACCAGCAAACCAATAGGAGTCGCCAGGCCTAAGGCACAAGGGCAAGCAATGACCAGCACCGCTACCGCGGCGGCGACAGCCGAGCCCATATCACCGGTGAGCAATAGCCAGAGAACGAAGGTGGACAGCGCAATGACCAGCACAATCGGCACAAAGACCGCGGAGATGCGGTCGGCAAGTCGAGCGATCGGTGCCTTGCCCGTCTGCGCCTGGGATACCAGGCGTCCCATCTGAGCCAGCGTGGTGTCCTTGCCAACGCGGGTAGCGCGAATAACCAGTACGCCGGAGGTGTTGATTGTTGCACCGGTAACGGTGTCATCCGGGCCTACTTCCACGGGCACCGATTCCCCGGTAACCAACGCGGTATCCACCGCCGAGTGCCCCGAGACGACAAAGCCGTCGGTGGCAATTTTTTCGCCAGGGCGCACAATGAACTCATCGCCGGGAATCAGTTCGGCCGCTGAAACCTTGGTTTCGACGCCTTCGCGGATCAATGTGGCTTCCTTGGCGCCTAGATCCAGCAAGGTCTTAAGCGCGTCGCCGGCTCGAACCTTGGCGCGGGCTTCCAACCAGCGGCCGAGCAGCAGGAAGGTCGCCACGACACCCGCGGTCTCGAAGTACAGCGCATGCTCACTCATGGCCATGCCGACGTGGGCTGTGATATTCGGATCCGCAATCAACTGCCACAGCGAGTAGAAATAGGCGGCAAGTACACCAATGGAGACCAGAGTGTCCATGGTGGAGGACAGATGACGCGCGTTGATGGCCGCGGCACGGTGGAACGGCCAGGCTGACCAGAACGTCACCGGGGTGGCAAGAGCCAGCGCAACCCAACCCCAATGCGGGAATTGAGCACCGGGGATCATGGAAATTATGAACAGCGGCACGGTGAAGATCGCGCCGACGATGAGGCGTTTCTTCAGGTCCTGGCCGGCCTGCGCGGCGGGCTTGTTCTTGCGCGGCGGCTCAGGCGATGCTGCCGCAGTGGAGGTTTGCGCGGTTTCGGTCTGCGAGCGGGCTGACTGCTCTGCGTATTGATCCACCTTGAGGTTGGCCTTGTAACCGGCGGATTCGACGGTTGAGATCAGCTCTTCGTCCGTTACGCCCTCCGGAACCGTCACGCGAGCGGACTCCAGTGGAAGATTTACCAGCGCTTCCACGCCTTCCAACTTCCCCAGCTTGCGTTCGACTCGACCCACGCAAGAAGCACAGGTCATTCCCTGTATATCCAACTCGACGATGCGTTGATTGGTGGGGAATGCGGTGTCGTTACTCATGATTCCACTTCTTTCTCACTCCCGGAGACGGGCTCATATAGCTATTCGCGCCCCGTCTCGGGGTGGGTATTTAGGCTTCCGCGGAAACGAGCTTGTAGCCCGCTTCGGCGACGGCCGCTTCGAGAATCGAGTTCTCGACTGGTTCGTTGGTGGCGATGGTAGCCGTAGAGGCTCCACCGACGACGAGGTCAACCTCGACATTGCTGACGCCGGGGATCTCTTGGAGTTCCTCGGTCACTGACGATACGCAGTGCCCGCAGGTCATGCCTTCAATCTTCAAGGTGATGTTGTTGCTCATGACGTCCTCCGTGTTTGTTGTATTGCTATTTGCTTCTTCATCGCTCGAGTTGCATCCGCAGCAGCTTGATTCGTTGCTCATGAGTTCCTCTTCTCGCGGGATCTTTCGGTTCTCGAAAAGTCATCTGGGCAAACGGTTGGCCTTGCAGGAAGCTCCATGATTTTGCATGGGGTCCATGCCGGCCGTTGCGTTTTCCATACCTTGACAATATACCCCTAGAGGGTATCGGGTCAAGTACCCCCATAGGGTATATTTTCAATAAAATCTAGAGACAATGGATGCAAGGAACTGCGTCATCGATTCACTGGTTGTCCAACGTCCGGGAAAATGGTTCATCACAATTGCCCAGCCCCAGGATTGCAGGTTGAGAAATCGGAGCGCGAAGCGCCACCCCAGGAGCACCGTCGATTTCCGAAAACTTGCCATTGAACTCAACGCCGGCAGGGCCTCGCGACACCCGCGGGAAGCGCGATCTTGAACTTATAGATGATGCCGAGCCCGCCGCCAAGTCCAGTAGCCAACGGTGCGCAACCAATGCACGGCAGAAGCTGCATATGCTCCACCGACCACATATCTGGCAAGAAAAGCCACCTAGGCCATCGCGGTGCACAGGATTCCGCCCGCGGCACCGGGCGCCCAGCGTCGAGCAGGATTCCTGGATTCAATCCCTTGCGCGCAGAACACCGCTCTTGCCGTTACGGATGGAATGCAGCGAAGACGCGCCGCGGATCTGGCGCCAGGCCTTCTCGGCTTTGCTCAGCGGCTTGGCCTGATCTAGTCCGGGGCGATTACGGCACTCGCGAATGGATCATCATTCAGCTCATACTGCTTTCATCGTGAAGTAGTGGCTCGTCTCGCCGCTGCGGATCAACGCACATTTCACACCGATCGGCGGATCATGGCCGAATCTGGCGAAGGATTGGATCGAGATCGCTTATCGACAGGCGATCAAACATAGCAGGTCCAGCGCCGCGAAAAATCTGAATCGGCATATCCGGAAATTCATTCCGGGGTGGGTTGAGCGCGGGGATCCTATTGCATAAAGCTCATCCACTGCGGAAGGCTTGCGGACGGCTCCCCCTTCCAGAACTCCTAAACACAGGGCGCTAGATCAACAGTTCGGTACAGGCACAGCTGGGGCCGGAGGATCTTTGGCGTTCCAAGATCCTCCGGCCCCAGCTCATAGGCCAACTTTAAAAAGCTAGATGGTCAGGCTTGATGATAGGTTTCGGCGAGCGCATAGACGGGCGTGGGCAGCCCCTCGAAGCGGGCCTTGAGCTGCAAGCCCAGATATTTCGAATAGTGCCTGGACTGGTGCAAGTTCCCGCCGTGGAACCAGAGATTCTTGACCTTGGTCGGCTTCCACATATTTCGCAGTTCGCCTTGCCAAGGACCTGGATCCTTGGTCGTTTCGGAGCCCAAGCCCCAGCATTTACCCACCGCATCGGCGACCTCTTGGGAGATCAGGTGGGCGGCCCAGCCGTTCATCGACCCATAGCCGGTTGCGTAGACCACCGCGTCGGCGGGCAGCTCGGTTCCATCGGCCAGGATCACGCTGTGCTCGGTCAAGTGCGAGACCTCGCCCTGGGCCAAGGCAATGGACCCGTCGGCCACCAGCTCGCTCGCGCCGATGTTGATGTAGTAGCCCGAGCCGCGGCGCAGATACTTGAGGAACAGCCCCGAGTCGTCATCGCCGAAGTCGAGGTCGAAGCCCACGTCCTCCAGGGACTTGTAGAACTCTGCATCCTGTTCGCGGACCTTGTCGAACGCGGGCCGCTGGAAATCCGGCAGGACTCTATACGGGATGGAAGCAAAGATCAGGTCAGCCTTGTGGTGGTCGATGCCTGCGGCCAATGCCTGTTCGGAATACAGCGGCCCCAGCACGGTATTCATCAAGGATTCCGAACGCACGATGTGGGTGCTGGAGCGCTGCACCATGGTGGGCTTTGCACCGTTCTGGACCAAATCCGCGCAAATATCGTGGGCCGAATTGTTCGCGCCGATCACCACGACGTTCTTCCCTGCATAGCGTTCACCACCTGGATGCTTCGAGGAATGGTTCTGCTCGCCCGCGAAGCTCTCGGCGCCCGGATAGCGGGGAACGTTGGGGATTCCGGACATTCCCGTAGCCAGGACCAATTGGGTGGGACGCAGGGTGAGCGGCACCCCATCTCGTTCGACTTCAACGATCCAGCCGTCGCCGTCCGGGTCTTGCCGTGCACCGGTTGCTTCGGTCAGGGACCAATAGTCCAGTTCCATGAGCTTGGTATAGCTTTCCAGCCAGTCGCCCATCTTGTCCTTGGGGGTGAACACCGGCCAGTGGTCGGGAAATTCAATGTATGGCATATGGTCGTACCAGACCGGGTCATGCAGGGCCAGCGAGTGGTAGCGCGAGCGCCACTGGTCCCCCGGCCTTGGATGCTTGTCGATGACCAGGGCCGGGACGCCCATGCGTTTGAGCCGTGCGGCCAATCCGATGCCGCCCTGGCCGCCGCCGATAATCAGTGTGTACGGCTGCTCGGTGATTCCGAGTGCTTGACGCTGGGCTTCGCGGCGGTCCAGCCAGTTCGCCTTGCTCATCGCCGAGCCGTGCTCGGCCCCGAGTTCCCGCCTGGACCCGGCGGGCTCGGGATATTCGCGCAGTTCCTGGGCCGTGCTCAGCAGGGTCCAGCACCGGCCGTCGCGCAGCCGGAAGAGCCCGAGCCCGTTGATGGCATCGTTCTCGAAGGTGTACCAGGCCTCGACGACTCCATCGGCGTCCTGTGCGCTGGTCACCTTCAGGTTTCGCGGCCATGCCCCGCGCTCGACGCCGAGCAGCATCTTCGCGATGTCTTCGCGCCCCTCGCTGGTGTGCAGGTTCCAGGTCAATGCGGTGAGGTCCCGCCAATAGCATTCCTCGCCGAAGAGCTCCGCGGCCCCTTGCACATCGCCTGCTTCCAAGGCCTGCTGCAGCGCTCGGCACCATTCTTGAGCCTGCGCCAGTGGATCGTTGTTCGCCATAGCCATCACTTCAATTCATCGGGAGTCCGGGAAATGATGCGGCTTATTCTGCCGCCCTGAAGCAAGGCTATGACGCGGGTCACAAAATGGAAGCGTTGCAAAAGGTTGCATGCCTCCAGGGATCAAGGTTGGCGGTACACCGGTACCATCAGCCGATAGGGCCGGGAGGCAATCAGGCCACGCAGCCTTCCACGCAGCCGGGAGATTTCGGCTCGAATAGTCACGTTGGGCGTTTGCGCAGGCCACAGTTCCTGGAGCTGCGCCGCGGTGGCTCCCGCGGGGCAGCTCGCCAGAAGCTCCAAGATTTGCCAGTGCTTGGCACTGAGCCCAATGCGGGTCGTTCCGCTTGGCGTATGCACCAGCGCTTCCTGGAGGCCCCCGGCGCAGAGTTCAAGCGTCACTTGCTCATCGGCTCGTTGCAGGAGCCAGCCGCCGGCAGTTCTGCGCGCATCCACCGCACCGATGCCAATGATCCAGTTGCGCCCTTCTTCCAAGGCCGGTGGCAAGGAGATTCTACCGCTGATGCTGTATCCACGAGCGGACGCCACAGAACCCTGGGAATCAACCAGCAGGTATGCGCCCTCCGGCAGCGTTGCTGCCAGTTCGAGCCGTTGCATTTTTAAGTCGTGCTCGCCTCGCAGCAGTAGTTCCGCTTCGTGGGCGACGGATGAAACCAGCGCCAGCGAGTGCGGGTGAGCTGTGCGAAATGATCCGGCCAAGGTGATGGTGCCGACCAAGGATGAAGTGGCAGGGTTGCTGACCGGCGCCGAGGTGCAGACCCAGGAATGCTGTTCTTCGCGAGCATGCTCCGGACCAAAAATTTGCACCGGCGTCCGCTCGGCCATTGCGGCGCCGATGCCGTTCGTGCCGACGTCGCCTTCCCGCCATCTGGCCCCGGCAACAAAGCCGATGTCATCGCTTCTCCGGCGGATCATCGAAGGTCCCAGAACCCAAAGCACGTACCCCTGGCTATCGGAGATCACCAGTTGGTTTCCAGCCTGCGTGGCCAGTGACAGCAACCGGTCCTTGAACAGCTCAACTAGTCCGTTCAATTCCTCATTGGATTCCCGCCGCTCGCGGACAGTTGCAAGGTCCAGGGGAACAATGTCCTTGTACTGCGCTCCGGCGCGCGACCAGGAACGAGCCACCACGGGTCGAACCAGCGAGGGAATGCGCGTGTCTTCGGCCCAGCTCTGATACAGGGCTTTGAGGCCCCGTGCCTTATTGGTTGGGTCTTCCCCCGCTGTCAGGGCCGCTTGGAACAGCGCCTGGGACCCACGGTGCTCCACAGTCATCTACCGAGAATGCCATGCTTCGCTAGTGGATGGGAAGCTTTCGCCGCTTAAAATCGCTAAGGCTTTCCCCGAACCGTCGAAGGAACTGGGGAAGGCCCGCGAGCAGGTGCGAGTTTGCCTGTGTGCTGCCGTGAATTCGGCGACCGCCTTGGTTGCGGCATCTATGATGCTTGCGCGGCACTCCGCAGCAGCCAGGCAACTCGCCTATCTCTTCCCCGTCACCAGATCCGCCAGGTGCGCTATGGCGGAGGTCTTCGTCCCACCCTTGGATTCGGCCCGGTCCGCCATCCCATAGGCAGCATAGAGCCCCGTGGTGGCCATCCAACGAAGCGGTTCGGGTTCCCACTGCCGCACCTTGTGGTTGACCCAGGGCAAATTGGTCAGCGCGGTATTCTGGCCTAAGACCAGATCGCGCAGGGTTCGACCGGCAAGGTTGGTGGTAGCCACGCCGGTCCCCACATATCCCCCGGCCCAGCCGATTCCAGTGCGCGGATCCATACCGACGGTGGCGGCCCAATCTCGCGGAACCCCGAGCACCCCGGACCAGGCATGAGCGATCGCCGCTTGCTTGGCTTGCGGGAATAGCCGTTGCAAAATTTCTTGGAGTCCGTTGACCGTCACCGCGGGAGTCATCCCATCAAGGTCGGTACGCGACCCGAATTTGTAGGGGACTCCGCGGCCTCCAATGGCGATCCGATCATCGGCGGTGCGCTGGGCGTACATGTACACGTGGGCAAAATCGCCAAGCACTTCGCCGTTCTTCCAGTTCACCTCATCCCAGAAAGATGCATCCAGCGGCTCGGTGGCAATCATCGAAGAATTCATCGGCAGCCACAAGCGCTTATGGCCTTTAATTCCGGCGGTAAAGCCCTCGGTCGCACGAATGATGAAGTCCGCGGTGACGGTGCCACCAGCAAAATCCAGTCGGTGAGAACTGATCTCGGTGACCCTGGTGCTCTCGAAGATTTCTACTCCGAGAGATTCGACTGCCTGCGCCAGCCCACTGACCAGTTTTGCCGGTTGGATCCGGGCGGCATGCGGGTGCCAGGCGGCGGCAAGTGTGCCCGCGACGTTGATCTGCTGTGCAGCTTCGGAGCTTTCCAGCAGCTGCACCCCGCTGTGCTCCCAAGACTGCTCGGCGGTCACGAAGGCGCGCAATCGTGCCTCTTGGGCCGGATTGTACGCAACCTCGAATTCGCCGCCCTGCAGGATGTCCGCGTCGATGTTCTCCGCGGCGCAGACCCGCACCACTTCGTCGATGGTTTGATTCATGGCCAGCTGAAAGTCGTCGACCGCTTGCCGGCCGTGGGATTTCAGATATTGTTCGCGTCCACCGGTAATGGTGTTGGTCAGCCAACCGCCATTGCGTCCGGATGCCCCATACCCGATATGGCGCTGCTCCAGGATAGCGATGCGCAGGCTAGGCGCTGCTTGCTTCAAATAGTAGGCGGCCCACAGACCGGTAAAACCGGCACCCACAATGGCAACGTCAAATGCATGGGATCCGCGCAGAGTTTCCCGCGAGGTGGGTAATCCAAGGCGTTCCCACCAATGAGAGACATGGCCATTGATCATGTGATTCCTTCGTTCCACAACGAATAAATGAACCACGCTCACTTTATGGTTCCGAAATCACTCTAGAGTCACGGCACCCACCCTGGCAAGGGTTCAAGAAGCTATTCGGAAAGCTCCACATGCGCGCCCGGTGCCGGAGCACTGACCATCATGGTGGCGACTCCCACCTCGTCTCCGAGCTGCGTCATCACCTGCTCGGCGTGTTCGGCATCGCGCACCAGCAGGGCCAAGGTCGGTCCCGACCCGGACACCATGGCCCGCAGCGCGCCGGCGCCTTCGGCGAGGTCCCGCACGGTTCCAAGTTCCGGAGCCAAGGCCAAGGATGCCTGCGTCAGGTCATTGACCAGAAGCTGCGACAGCGCTTCGGTATCCGATTCCATCAGCGCTTTAATAACCTGTGGATCGATCTCTTGTGGAACCTCAACACACTGGCCGGCGCGCAGCCGGTCGAGCATCGAATAGACGCGAGGGGTCGATAAGCCAAAACTGGCAGGGATCAATACCCACTGCGTCTTGGCACGGGTCAGCAAGGGGGCGAGTTTGTCGCCGATGCCCAGGCCGATGGCCGCACCGCCCATGAGCGCAAAAGGCACATCGGCGCCGAGCCGGGCGCCAAGCCTGCCAAGCTCTTCACGGTCCAGTCCGGTCCCCCACAGCTCGTTGCAGGCAACGAGAGCAGCCGCGGCATCCGCGGAACCGCCGCCCATCCCGCCGGCAATCGGTACGCGCTTGGTGATGTGGAGGTTTGCACCCAAGGTGCAACCGGTATGCTCGCGGAGAAGCTCGGCGGCTTTCCACACGAGGTTATTTTGGCCCAGCGGGAAATTTTCCGGATCGGCAACTACCGGCGAGCCCGGTTCTAGGCTCAGCTGCAGTTCACCGTCTGCACGCAGTGTGGCTTCGATTTGCTCCAGCAGGGATACCGCGACATACAGGCTGGCGACCTCATGGTAGCCGTCCTCACGCGGTGGTCCCACCCGGAAATAGCAGTTAATTTTTCCCGGCGCGGTGGCGATGACGCGTTGCTTGGCCATCGTTAGTCTTCGGTCTGCACGAGCGCCGGCACCGTGTGAGCCGCACGAGCAATCGAGATGAATCCGTCTACGTCCAGCTTCTCCCCGCGCTCCTTCGGGTCGATGCCTGCAGCGTGCAGGATCTGCTCGGCGCGAGCGCCGGATCCGGCCCACCCGGACAGGGCAGCGCGCAGCGTCTTGCGGCGTTGGGCAAAGGCTGCGTCAATGATGGCAAAGACTTCCTTGCGGTCTGGTGCGTCGCTGCGATCCTTGTCGCGAGTGAAAGCCACCAGGCCGGAATGGATCTTGGGGGCCGGCCAAAAGACGTTCATGCCAATGACCCCTGCCTTGCGCATGGTGCCGTACCAGGCGCCCTTGACCGAGGGGACACCGTAGATCTTATTTCCCGGTGTCGCGCACATCCGGTCGGCGACCTCGTCCTGTACCATCACCAGGCCATGGGTGATGGATTCGAAATGCTCCATCAGGTGCAGCACCACGGGCACTGCAACGTTATATGGGAGATTTGCGACAAGGGCGGTGGGATTGCCCGGAAGCTCGGTGATCTTCATGGCATCGCTGAGGATCACCGTCAGGTCCTCTTCGCGGCCCGGACGGAGTTCGGCCATGGTCTGCGGCAACCGCTTCGCAAGCGGCGGGTCGATCTCTACGGCGACCACCTTTGCCGCGGCATCCATGATTCCGAGGGTCAGCGAGCCGAGGCCCGGTCCGACCTCAAGCACGGTCTCCTCCGGGGCGACATTTGCGGTGGCCACAATCCTGCGGATGGTGTTTCCGTCAATGACAAAGTTCTGCCCGAGGGTCTTCGTGGGACGTATCCCAAGCTCCTCGGCCAGTCGACGGATTTCGGTAGCCCCAAGCAGTGGCAAAGATTCCTTAGACATCACACCTACAATTCTAGTTCAGCGCGCAAGGACTGCTGACGCGACGCGACGCGCCCACCCGAATGGGGTGGACGCGTCGCGTCAAAAGTTTTCTGCTGCTTAGCGCAGCCCGAGCTTGGACGAGCAGTGTGGCCAGTGGCCCCATCCGCCGTTGGCACGCAGCTTCTCAGCGGTAGCAATCTGTTCCTGAGGGCTGGCCTGGTGTGGCAGCGGCGCGTACTTCGTTCCGCCGGCTCCGCGCCATGACGAAGCGGAGAACTGGAGTCCACCGTAGTAGCCGTTACCGGTGTTGATCGACCAGTTGCCACCGGACTCGCACTTGGCCAGAGCCGCCCAGGTAGAGGAGATGCTACCGGTTGGAGCCTTGGTCTTGGAGTCCGAGCTCTTGGAATCCGAGCTTGATTCAGGCTTCTTGGTTCCGACTCGAATAACCTCTGCGACTGGCTCCTTGGTGACCTTGGACTTCAGAACTTCTTCCTCGCCCTTTTTACCATTGCGGGTTTCCTGGCGAAGCGTCAGTTCACGCTCGCCCTTTTTGCCCTCGGTTTTGACCTTGGTCTTGCCCTTTTCGAGCTTCGAATCCTTGACCTTCTCGGTATCAAAACCGATCTCTCGCTTTTCATCCCAAGTCTTCACCGAAACGACGATGACCTCGATCTTGGTGTCGTCCTCGATCTTGGTGCTGGTCTTCGCGTCCTTGTCGGTGTCTTTACCTACTTGAACGTTGACCTCGTCGTCCTTGTCGAGCTTGACCTTCTGCTCGGCAAGCAGTTCCTTGACGGTCTGCGCGGTGGTCGAAATCTTCTGCTTCTTCTCGTCGACAAGCAGAGTCACATTTTTAGGGGTGATGATCTCGATTTCGTCGCTGAGGCTGACGAGCTCGATATCTTCGCCGAGGGATACTTCCGACTTCTCATCCAGCTTCAGTTCGTCCATGACATCCGCCACGGTCATGCCGGTGGTGTGCACTACTCGGTCGGTGCCATCGATGCTGACCTGTACCGACTTGTTGCGGCTGATCTCGATGCGCTGCTCATCGGAAAGCTCCGAATCTGCGGCCACGCTCAACTCGTCACGCTCGTAAACGCTGATGCCTTCTTGCTCAAGGGCATCCTGCACGGTTGCTGCGCGGGTGGTGAAGATCTGCTCATCGCCATCAATGGCCACGGTCACGGACTTCTGGCCGGAAATATAAAAAACAGCTCCGGCAATGACCACGGCAACAGCCACGGCCTGAGCCAGATATTTGACCCAGCTTTTTTTGAGCAAGTGCATCACGGTAGTGAGATCCCCATCGTTTGTAGGTCGAACGCCAGGAAGATACTCCCGGTAAGTCTTGCTCAACCGTGGCGGCCAGGCCGCCAGTATAAAATTCAGTTTGCGCGTCACCCGATCCACGGAGGATCTAGTCCCCTACGGAAATACGGCAACGCACGAGGTTGCGACCGGCTCAGGGCGCGCTCGCAACTCAACGCTTTCCAATAACCGTAACCGAATTGTAATAATTGGCGCAACCTTTATATGTCGGAAACCACACCCGGCAGGACTACAATGCGCCGTACACCGCACCCGTATTCGCGGCTAGCTGCTCGCACAATTGAGCTAATTCAGCACCCCTGGTTTCAGCCATAAAGCGGACGGTATGGGGGATCATGTAGCTCGCATTTGGCCGCCCCCGGAAAGGATGTGGCGTCAGGAACGGCGCATCCGTTTCGACAAGCAACAACTGCGGGTCTGCTAGGCGCAAGGCCTGCTGGAGATCTGTTGAATTCTTGAAGGTCACGGTCCCCGAAAATGACATGTACCAGCCGTTGGCATTGCAGATCCGCGCCAGCTCGGCGTCGCCGGAAAAGCAATGGAAAACCACGCGCTCGGGCAACGGCGCATCGTTCAAGATCCGAACCACATCATGATGTGCGTCACGGTCGTGGATTTGGACTGCTTTTCCATGTTCCACGGCGATCCGCAAATGCTCGCGGAAGGACTTTTCCTGCGCATGATGCCCCGCTTCGCCCGTTCGGAAGTAATCCAGCCCGGTCTCACCGATGGCCCGCACCCGCTCGTTTGCCGCCAACTCCTCGATCTGCTCAATCGCGGCCTCAAGTTCGCCATGCTCCGCTAGGCGCGCGGCATCATTGGGGTGGAGAGCGATCGCAGCCAAGATGTTTGGAAAGTCCTTGGCCGCCTGCACGGCGAATTTTGACGATTCCACGTCGCAGCCAACCTGGATCAGCCCCTCCACCCCGACCGCTGCGGCCGCGCTGAGGGCCTGCTGCACACTGGCATTCACCGAACCATCGCGAAAATCCAGATGCGTATGGTTGTCGATCACCGGTACCGGCAGCGGGGCGGGTGCCTCCGGGTAACGGGTATTTCGTTTGCTTCCGTTCTTTTCTGTCTTTGCCGAGCGGGCGCGTTCCCCGGTAGGTGAAGAATTCGATTCTTCTGCCGGACGGTACCCCTCGGGAATCCGTGAGAAATCGGATTCACTCATCTGCGCACCGGACCTTTCGTCATAAATATTGTCAGTTCTTGGGTCTAATTCTTCCACCACCGGTACACAGGGAAAGAATCAAGGTATTTAGAAGCTATTCGTGGAGAAAAGAACCCCATATGATGTGAACACAAGCTACGGGAATTGCTTAGCGTGTCAAAGATGACCTCGGCACGATAAGTTGCCCAGCCAGGAGAATGCGCATGAGTGCCCACCCAACACTCCCCTTGGTAGATTCGACGTTTAGGTCGAATTACCAACGGATGTTCGATGCTGTGCAGACAGTAATCGCGGGTAAGCCCGAAGCAATTACCAACACCATTGTGGTGCTCCTCGCGCAAGGGCATCTGCTGCTCGAAGACGTTCCCGGAGTCGGCAAAACCATGCTCGCCAAGTCATTGGCCCGCAGCGTCAACGGATCCGTGCACCGAATCCAGTTCACACCGGATCTGTTGCCCAGCGACGTTACCGGCGTCTCGGTGTTCTCCCCGCAAGATCATGAGTTCACGTTCCATCCCGGCCCAATCTTTGCAAATATCGTGATCGCGGATGAGATCAACCGGGCAAACGCGAAGACCCAGTCCGCCCTGCTTGAGTGCATGGAAGAGCAGCAGGTCACCGTGGACTCGATTACCCACCCATTGCAGAGGCCATTTATGGTCGTTGCCACACAGAACCCCATAGATTCGGAAGGTACGTTCGCGCTGCCAGAGGCACAACGGGACAGGTTCATGGGTCGAATTTCGATGGGCTACCCACACCGCGAAGCAGAAATTTCCATGCTCACCAGCCACCATGTAGCCGAACCGCTTGACTCGCTGCGCTCAGTGCTTGAGCTCGAACAACTGCGGCAAATGATCGAACAAGTGAGGCAGGTGACCGTTACCGATCGGTTGAGTGGCTACGTCGTTGATTTGGGTCGGGCCACCCGCGACCATCCGCATATCTCGTTGGGCGCTTCGCCTCGTGCGCTCGTGCAATGGGTCCGCGCCGCAAAATCCCATGCGGCTATTAACGGACGGGATCATGTATTGCCCGAAGATGTGCGTGGAGTAGCCGAGATGCTGCTCTCGCACCGGCTGATCCTGACCCGCAGGGCACTATCCGAAGGCGTGGAACCCGCTGCTTTGATCCAGGAGCTTGTTTCCGCCACACCAATCGGATAGGCAAGGCACGCCATGGAAAAAATGCAGCGGTTCGACTCGCGCGATGCTCTGTCGTGGACACGCACGGATTCGACGCCCGCAACGCTACGCCGGTTCCAACTTGACCTGTTCACCGTGCGCGGCTGGGCAACCTTGTGCAGCGGAGCCCTGTTGATTTTCCTGGCCTACATCCTGGGCCGCCACGAGATGATGGCTTTGGGCATCGGACTGCTGACAGTGGCCTTGGTCAGTTGGTTGCTGGTATTGCGGCTACGCAATAAATCCAAACTGACCCGCAAACTGCTCACCGCAAATCCGGTGGTCGGTGACATCACCAGATTGCAGCTGTCCTGTGCGGAGAATGCGAAGGTCAAGGAATCGCTTCCACCCGAGTTTGGGCCGGGCCCCGAATTCACCGGTCCCGGAGAGACCGTGTACGAGCTCATCTTCCGCACCCGCGGAATCCATTTGGTGGGCCCGGCAAAGCAAATTCTTTCTGACCCCTTAGGCCTAGTGGACGGCATGGTCGATTCGGGAGATGCCTTGCCCGTCCCCGTTTGCGCCGAAATTCACCCGCTGGAACGCTTCGCTTCGCTCGGAGACAAGATGCTGACCGGTGACGCACGGTTCTCCCGAAGCACCACCGCCGACTACTATGACGTGGCCACCCGTGATTACCAACAAGGCGACTCGATCCGACAGGTTCACTGGAAAGCCACCGCACGGCAGGGCAAGCTCATGGTGCGTCAAGAAAACCATGTTGCTACTGCCCAGGCATTGTTGGTCTTTGACCGCACCTATGAGCACTGGCATATTAACGGCGCGGACCTGCGTCTGGGGATCCCGCAGGGCGACGGCCCTCCGATCCCAAGCAGCCGACGTTTTGAAATGGCGCTCTCCCTGGCCTGCAGTATCGGCCAACGCTACGCCGCCAACGGTTATCAATTGCTCTTTAGAGAACTTTCGGGAGAACAGCTGCTCAAGGCCGGCAGCGTCTCGCTGTCTGGGGCTTCCGCCCAGACCGGATTTGAAGACTTTCATGCCGCGAGCGCCGAAATGTCGCTGCGCGCACCAACTAACGCCGCCGAGGGACCTGAAATTCTCGGAGAGGGATTGCGCAAGCTGCTGCTGGGCTTTCGCGACGAACCGGTCATCATGATCCTCGGTGAGCTCCGAACCAATCAGGCCGCGTGGCTGGCAACTCTGGCGCGTTCGGTGCGCCATGTCGAACTGTTCCTGCTGGTCTCCCATCCGGAGCGCTACCGCGAGGTGCAGCAACACCTGGCCGAGACTGGGTGGAAAGTGCATTTCCTGGCGGCAAACACCAACATCAACGAATTGTGGTCACGGCCATGAGCGCCGCAGTGACCGAGCGGCCAGCTCCGAACTCCAGCGCGTCGGGCGCTGGGCCCAAAAAACCCAGGACGCATCACCTGTACGCGCGATCGCTAGCGGCTGCAGCTCTGAGCCTTGCCCTGCTCGCTGGTTTAGCCTCGCTCAGCGGAGTCGTCCAAGGCGGGGCGTGGTTCGGAGCCTTGATCTGGCCAGTGGTCTTCATCCATGGCAGCGCCGGGGTATTGCGCGGCATCCGTGGCTGGCACTGGGCTGCATTGCCTGTTGCCTTGCTTGTGGCGGTTGGCGCGGTCCTGGGGCACCAAACGATGCGCGCCAATCCCCCCTCCATGAGGCTCATCGATTGGTTCGGTGCGCTAGCCTCCGAGGCCGCCATACAGTTCTCCACTCAGGTGCCCCCGGTGGCCTACTCACGATATGTCGAGTTCGTTCTGCTTTTACTCGCGGTGGTGCTGAGCCTCGTGGTCGAGGTTCTCGCATCATTCAAGCGCCTAGCGCCACTGGTGATCATGCCATTGTGCTTCGCCCCGGTGATCGCGTCGCTGTTCAAGCAAGAAGGGGCGGGCATCGGCTATCTCGTGCTGATGACGCTGGCAATACTTGGTTATTTCGCACTGCTCCCCTATATTTTCCGTTCCGAGCCTACAGGCGCGGGATTACCTGCGAAACGACAGGTGGGAATCCTCGCCGTCACCGCTGCCGCGTGCGCCCTCGCGATGATTCTCAGCGGCCTGTTCATGCCGGGCTTTCGCAATGGCATGCTCCCCGAAGGCACTCGGCCTTCCGGCGACCTCTTAGCCAGCAACGTTGACCCGCTGCTCAATCTGGGCCGAGATCTCAGAGCGAACAATGGAAGCGTCGCTTTTAGCTATCTCACCAGTTCTGCTGAACCGGTATATCTGCGTACCTCGATAATCGAAGATCTGAGCGCCACCCGCTGGGAACCGAGCGAAGATTTGCTCCAATCCGCGTATTTTGGGGACACCGCGATGGACACCGATGCCGACATTTTCAACGGAACCCCCGAGCTCACCCAATTGACTTGGGATGGGCAGGTCAGCAGCCCTAGTCTGCCGCTGCCAGACCGCAGTTTTTATATCACCGGCATCAATGGTTCCTGGAACTGGACCAAGCAGACCTCCGTGGCTCGGCTCAGCGGGGATGCCATGGCCGAAACAGGCCAAGTCACCGTGGGACACACGCAAATGAATTTGAGCGCGGAGATGGCGCGCAATCTTGGCTACTTTGGCGGCGAGCTGACGAATGAAATAGCGAATGTAAATCTTTCTATGCCCGAGGACCTCGACGGCGAATTCGACCAATTGCTGCGCCAGACGCTCGCCGAAGCCTACGGCGCGCAGGGCCCCCCGGCGAACGACTTCGATAAGGCCGTCGCCATTCAGGATTTCCTGCGTTCGGCTTCTTTCGGATATTCCGAACGCACGCCGCTCCGCGAAGGCTATGACGGAGCTAACCGGCAGGTAATTAAGGCGTTCCTGGATCGCCGTCAAGGTTACTGCGTACATTTCGCTTCCACGATGACCCTGCTGGCACGAGCGTCCGGGATCCCTTCGCGCATCGTGGTCGGCTATGCCCCCGGCGAGCCAACCGGTGAGACGTTTAATGCTGCTGACCTTGCCGAAGGCAACGGGATCGGGCGCAATGTGCCTCCGGAAGTTGAATTCACCGAATATGAGGTAACCGGCCAACAAGCCCATGCCTGGCCCGAATTGTTCCTCCCGGGGATCGGCTGGGTTCCTTTTGAACCGACCCCCGGCCAAGGTCAGGCACCTGACTACGCCCCGGGGGCAACGCCCAACGAAACGCCGCAAGAGGTGCCCGAGGAACTGAATCCTTCCGGTGCCCCGGAACTCGATGACCCGGAGGCCGAGGAAAGCGCAACCGCCAACGCGCCGCAACAAAATACCGTGCAGGCCGAAGACTATGGCTGGATGATCGTGCTTGGAGTCTTGGTGCTCGCCTTGCTACTGGCGGTTCTCCCCTGGCAGCGCGCTCGATTGCGTCGGCGCAGAATCGAACAAGTTCTTGCCGGCGGTGCCGGGAGCGCCCAGGCATTATGGGATGAGCTGCGTGCTTTGGGTGCGGACGTCGGCAACCCCGCCGGTGAGCAAGAATCGGTCAGCGACTACACCCTGCGCTTGGCCGAGAACCACCAGCAGCTTGCAGCACCCTTGACCAGGCTTCGCGAAGGAATCCAGGCAAGCTTCTACGCTCATCGACACCCGGATGGGGAACAAGGCGCCGAACTGGCAGCCGCGCTGGAACAGCTCGCTGCCCAACTAGGCCGCGAGCTGCACGGCACGCAACGCGTACTCCGCTTCTGCTTCCCGGCTTCCCTGCGCGAGCGGCAACTGCGCGAGGCAAGTGGGTTCACCAACGCACAGTAATTTGCGAGATTAATTGCCTGAAGCCCAACACCTGAAAAGGCGTTGGGCTTCACTGGCTAGTACCGTCCGCCAACTACTCGCGGCCGTTGATCACCGAAATTACTTAACCGGTGCGTATGGGTCGGCAATGCCGATGTACTGCACGGTGGTGTATTCCCCGAGCCCCTCGGCGCCGCCTTCACGGCCGAGACCGGACTGCTTCACGCCACCGAATGGTGCGGCAGCGTTGGAGATGACCCCGGCATTAAAACCAACCAGACCGAATTCGATCTGCTCGGAGACGCGGAACATCCGGTTGAAATCACGGGAGTAGATGTAGGAAGCCAGTCCGTATTCGCTCGCGTTGGCGAGGCGAATCGCGTGCGCCTCATCCTTGAAAGTGGTCACCGGAGCGACCGGGCCGAAGATCTCCTGGGTGAGGATCTTCGCGTCGTTGGCAACGTTAGCCAACACGGTGGGCTGGTAGAAGTAGCCCGGACCCGCTACCGGAGCACCGCCGGTGACTGCAGTGGCGCCCTGTGCCACGGCATCGGTCACCAGCGCGTGGACCTCGTCGCGAGCCTTCTCTTCGACCAGCGGGCCAACGGTGGACGATGGATCGGTTCCGCGTCCGGTCTTCAGCGCCTTCATGGCCTCCGAGAACTTCGCGATGAACTCCTCGGCCACATCTTCATGTACCAGGAAGCGGTTCGCTGCGGTGCAGGCTTCGCCCATATTGCGCATCTTCGCGGCCATGGCGCCTTCGACGGCTGCGTCCAGGTCTGCATCTTCGAAGACGAGGAATGGTGCGTTGCCGCCCAACTCCATCGAGGTGCGCAGCACCTTGTCTGCGGCATCCTTCATCAGCTGCTTGCCGACCGGAGTGGAACCGGTGAAGGAGACCTTGCGCAGACGGTCATCTTGCATCAGCGGGCCGGAGATCTTCGATGCCGAGGATCCCGAAACCACGTTCAGCACGCCTGCCGGCAGTCCGGCTTCCATCATGGTGGCGGCGAATAGCTGGGACGTCAGCGGGGTGAGCTTCGCAGGCTTGAGCACCATGGTGCAACCCGCGGCGATGGCCGGGCCGACCTTGCGTGTGGCCATCGCCAGCGGGAAGTTCCATGGGGTGATCAGCAGGCACGGACCCACCGGCTTGTGGTGGACCAGAACCTTGTTCTTGCCCTCCGGGGTGGTGACGTAGCGGCCGTAGTGGCGCACGGTCTCTTCGGAGAACCAACGCAAGAACTCTGCACCATAGGTCACTTCGCCACGGGCCTCAGCCAGTGGCTTGCCCATTTCCAGGCTCATCAGCAACGCAAAATCGTCGGCGCGCGCGGTGACCAAGTCAAAGCCGCGGCGCAGGATTTCGGCGCGTTCGCGTGGAGCGGTCAGCGCCCATTCGGCCTGGACCGCGTCGGCTGCATCCAAGGCCGCCATCGCGTCTTCGCTGGTGGCGCTGGCCAGCGTTGCCAGCTTTTCACCGGTGGCTGGGTCAAGTACGTCGAAGGTGCCACCATCTGAGGCATCTCGCCATTCACCATTGATAAGCAGTCCGGTGGGTACTTTGGCGAGCAGTTCTGCTTCGCGTTCAGCGGTAATCGACATAACGCGGTTCTCCTGAAAGTCGTAAATGAAAGGAATCTTCGTTGATCACAACGCTAGTGCTGGTTTCGAACGGCTGTAAATCGCCTGATGCACTACAAACTCGTTGTTTCATTGTGCATTCAGCCTAAGCGATTTCGGCTATTTTTTCGCTTCGTGACGTTCCGCCAGAACCGCTTCGTACAGGTCCCGCTTCTTCGCCCCGGCGGCTTCGGCGACCTCGGCCACCGCCTGTTTCATGCGCATCCCGTCCGCAACCAGCGTGGAGACTTTGGGAAGCAGATCCTCAATGGAGGCCGTTTCCGGGGCCGAAGCACCGGAGATCACCACGACAATCTCACCGCGGAGACCTTCATCTGCCCATGCCTTGAGCGCACCGAGCTCATCGCGGCGGACCTCTTCGAATTTCTTGGTCAGCTCTCGGGCCACCGCCGCCTGGCGCTGTGCGCCGAAGGCTTCGATCGCCGAGGCCAAGAAGTCAGCGACCCGGTGCGGGGCTTCGAAGAACACCATGGTGCGCTCTTCGTGCAGTAGCGCGCCCAGGCGCTTGCGCCGTTCACCAGCCTTGCGCGGCAAGAACCCCTCGAAGGTGAAACGTCCGGTGGGCAGTCCCGATAGCGCCAGGGCGGTCAGCACCGCCGAAGGTCCAGGCACCGCGGTGACCCGGATGCCTGCTTCCATCGCGGCTGCCACCAATGGGTAGCCCGGGTCAGAGACCGCAGGCATTCCGGCATCCGAGACGACCAGCACGGTGGCTCCCTCGCGAGCCAGTTCGATCACTTCGCCGAGCTTATGGGCCTCATTGTGTTCATGCAGGCTCATCACCCGCCCGGCGGGTTTAATTCCCAAGGCATGAGCTAGGTGATGGAAGTTGCGGGTGTCCTCGGCGGCGATCACGTCGGCACTTTCCATAATTTCGCGGAGCCGTGGCGAAGCGTCGGACAAGTTGCCAATTGGGGTGGCGCCCAGGACGATTACGCCCTCATTATCTGAGTTCTGCACATCCTTTAGCCTACGCGAAGTACCAAAAGCACACATTCTCAGGGTTACGCCGGTAGCATGAACAACGATGAGCACCACTGCAGCAAAGACCCCAGATACCGGGCACGTGCGTTCCGCGCGCGTTGCCTTCACCTTTGAGAACCTCAAACAAAGGTTATTGCCGGTTGCGGCGCCCTCTGGTGCATTGATGTGGATTGTTCCGCTGGTAATGACCGTTATCGGTGGTCTGCTGCGCTTTGTGCACCTGGCGCATCCGAATATGTTGATCTTCGACGAGACCTACTACGTCAAAGACGCTTATTCGCTCTTGCACTTCGGCTACGAGATGGAATGGGTCGACGAATCAAACGACCAATTCGTTGCCGGCGATCCGCAGCTGAAGGATACCGCCTCCTTCGTGGTGCACCCGCCACTGGGCAAATGGCTCATCGCCTTCGGCATGATGCTCTTTGGCGAATTCGACGGTTTTGGCTGGCGTTTTGCTACAGCGCTGTTCGGTACGCTCGCGGTTCTGCTGACAACACTGTGCGCCCGCCTGCTCTTCGGCTCGCATCTGCTGGCGGGTATCGCCGGCCTTTTGATCGCCATCGACGGACATTCAATCGTCATGTCGCGCACCGCGTTGCTGGATATCTTCTTGATGTTCTTCGTCTTGGCCGCCTTCTATGCGCTGCTCAAGGATCGGATCCACGGACGAACTCAGCTCGCCAGAAAACTCTCGGTGCCCGCCGGAAACAGACCCAACGAGTTCCTGCTCATCTTCGGCCCCGTGCTCTGGTGGCGCCCCTGGCGGCTCATCGCAGCGGTCATGCTCGGCTGCGCGGTTGGCATCAAATGGTCCGCGTTGACCTTCGTTGCGGTGTTCTGCCTGATGGCGGTGCTCTGGGACTTCGGCGCACGGCGCACCGTTGGAATTCAGCGGTGGCAGTCGGCCGCGTTCGTACGCGACGGCATCTACTCGTTTTTCACCATGATTCCGGTGGTGTTCCTGACCTACCTTGCCACGTGGACCGGCTGGCTCAGCACCGCCGGCGGACGCTATCGGCAATGGGCCCTAGAGAATCCCGGCGAGGGGGTCTCCTGGCTGCCCGAGACCTTGCGCAGCCTGTGGCACTATCACCAGGCCAGCTACAACTTCCATACCGGGCTGGATTCGGAACACGGCTGGGCTTCGTCCCCGTGGACCTGGCTCTTCTCCGGGCGCCCGGTACTGATGTACTTCGAAGGCTACGATAACGGGCAGAACGGTTGCACGATAGATCGCTGCACCGAAGTGATCATGGATATGCCTAACCCGGTGATGTGGTGGGCCTGCACGTTGAGCATGATCTTGCTGGTGTTCTGGTGGCTTGGCGCGCGCGATTGGCGTGCCGGAGCGCTGCTTTCAAGCGTTGCCGCGGGGTTCCTTCCTTGGCTGATGTACCCCGAGCGCACCATGTTCTTCTTCTACACGCTGCCCTTGGTCCCGTTCATGGTTCTCGCATTGACCTATATGATTGGCAGGTTCATCCCCCGCGAACCACGCTCCGATGTGGCCTACCGGTCAAGGGTTGTTGTCGTGGCCCTCTTCATAGCGCTGCTCCTTGTGGTCTCGGCATTTTTCTGGTCCGTATGGTCCGGAGAACTGACCTCGGATGCGTACTATCGCATGCACGTGTGGATCCCTAGCTGGGGATAAGCTCGCGTGCGCAGGGTCCCGCTGCACCGTGAGTTGCGCCACCTGACCTCGAACGATTTCAAAGGATTTCCATGCACGAACTGCACGTCGAGCTCCTGCACGACCTCGACCCCCAGGTAAACGCAACCACCCTGCTGCTGGACCGGGTGGCTTCCTCGCCAAACGACACCTTGTTCATGGTCCAACGCCCCTCCGGGTGGCGAGACGTCAGCGCCCAGGGTTTCCTACGTGATGTGAAGCGACTAGCCTCCCGGCTGATCCACGACGGATTGCAACCCGGCGACCGGGTCGCCATCGTCTCGCGTACCCGTTATGAGTGGACGCTGGCCGAAGAGGCCATCTGGTTCGCCGGCGGAATTTCAATACCTATCTATGAGACGTCAAGTCCCTTCCAAATCGAATGGATCTTGCGCGATTCCGGCGCACGGGTCGTCTTCGCCGAGGACCACGAGTTACGCGCCAACGTTCGCCGGGCCGCGGCCCAGCTCGGAGAATCCGTCACCATCCACCTTTTTGAGGGATCGCATACCTCGGATCCGGAAGCGATTCCCGCTGCAGGCCTGCAGCAGATTCTGGTCGACGATGCACAGATCGCCGAACGAGAAATCCACGACGCCTGCGCGAGTCTGAACTTGGAAACCACGGCCACCCTGGTCTACACCTCGGGAACTACCGGGCGGCCTAAGGGTTGCAATATCACCCATGCGAACTTCGCCTTGGTCGCCTACAACCTCGCCGAGCACATGGCCGAGGTGCTGGGTGAACGCCGCCGCACGTTGATGTTCCTGCCATTGGCACACGTCCTAGCCCGTGCGGTCCAGCAAGTCTGCATTCACGGTGGCGCAATCATTGCTCATAGCAATTCGACGGCAACGTTGATGGATGACCTGAACGCCGTCAAGCCGGGGTTTCTGCTAGCCGTCCCCCGCGTTTTTGAAAAGATCCGCGCCACGGCACTGAATAGGGCCGAGCAGTCCGGCAAGGCCGGCCTGTTCCACAGCGCCGAGCTGACCGCCATTGAGATCTCCAAGATCCGGGATGCGAAATCCCGTGGTGAAAAAGTGCGGATGCCGCTGTCCTTACGAGCCCGCCACCTATTTTTCGATAGGCTGCTTTATCCCAAACTCCGCGCGGTCTTCGGTGGCCAGTGCGGTTACGCGATCTCCGGGGCCAGCGCCCTTAACCAGGATCTGGCGCATTTCTTCCGCGGCGCCGGAATCCAGCTGGTCGAAGGATACGGACTTACCGAAACCACTGCACCTGCGACGGTGAATCAGGCTCATAGCAACCGAGTGGGGACCGTGGGCCGCCCGCTTCCGGGCACCAGCGTCAGGATCGCTGATGACGGCGAAATCCTGGTCAAAGGCATCGGTGTATTCGCCGGGTACCACCACAACAACGAAGCCAGTGCCGGGGCATTCACCGAAGACGGATACTTCAAATCCGGAGATACCGGGCGCCTTGATGAGGCCGGTTATCTATGGGTCACCGGGCGCAAGAAGGAACTGATCGTCACCGCCGGGGGCAAGAACGTCTCCCCCGGTCCATTGGAGGAGATGGTCCGGGCCGGCCGGATAGTGGATCAATGCGTAGTGGTCGGTGAGAACAAACCGTTTGTCGCGGCTCTGGTCACGCTAGACGCCGAAGAACTAGCGTTGTGGTCCAAGGCCCGCGATTTGGGCCAGCTGTCACTCGGCGAGGCGGCCCTGCACGACAAGGTACGCTCCGAGGTGCAAAGTTATATTGACGCCGCAAACCACACTGTTTCTCAGGCAGAATCGATTCGCAAATTTGTGGTTCTTCCCGCCGAGTTCACCGAGGCTTCCGGACATTTGACCAGCTCGCTAAAGCTTAAACGCCAGCAAGTTCTAGATGATTTTGTCTCCGAAACCCAAGAGCTATACCGTCGCTGACTGGCCCTGGAACATTAAAACCTCGGGATCCGTACTGCCCGGTTCCCGAGGTTTATCTGTTCCAGGGCGCTTTGCCCCGCGTAGTTACTTAGCTATTCAAGCCGTAAACTCGCGCTTCTTGGCGTAGCCGTGAGCTTTCGCGGCGGCGCCCGGTTGGCCAGCAGGCAATGAGCGCAACAAGCACGGTGACGACCACCAACACCCCGATGGCAAGCGCAGAATCGACCCAGAACTGCTCGGGGTATAGACGGATCAGGGTGTCGCTGAGGTTGAAAGTCCAGGTGCCTTCGGCGAAGAACAACTGGTGGAAACCGGAGAAGAACGTGTTCCACCCGGTAATGGCGATGACCGCGATTCCGGCAATGAGCACCAGGGTCAAGATTGCCCCGGAGAAGAGCGCTCGGCGCACTCCGCCGGAGTAACGGTTGGCCAGGTAGGCGATGAAAATTATGGCCAATACCGCTAGCACTGCCCCGATGACATAGCCCAAACCAATCAGGTTTTTCACGTCAAGCATGTGCTGCACCTCTTGGGCGGTGAACATACTGGAGCCAGTTGGAAGTTTCAATCCAGATAAAAATTCCGGGCCAGCGAAGTTATTCAGGTAGTCCACCCCGTAGCTGCCATAGGTCAGGCGCTCCGGATCGGTGAAGCCGAACTGGTCGCTGGGGAACCCTGGCCGGGCGTAGGCCAGTGCCAAGAACGCTGGGGTGGCGACCAGACGAATCGCGGCGATCAGCGTCAGTACCGGGAAGATAAGTGCAAGCAGCACCTGTGCGGTGCGGGCCAGCGGCGGCTTGGAATTTAGTGCACGTTCGCGGGCCACACGGCGTTTAACCGCTGCCTCGGATGGCTCCGATTCCGGGGCGTAGCTTCCAAAGACACGCGAACGCGCCTGGGCCACTGCGGCGGATGTAGTCTCCGGGTTGTCTTTATTTGGCGCAGCGCTGACCGGCGGCACCGTCTGTTTGGTTTCGTTGAGCGGCGCATCGGTATTGGCGGGTGCCTCGGCTTTCGTGGAGGCCTTCGGCTTCTGCTGTTCCGCGTCGAGTTCATGCGGAAGTTTAATCGCTCGAATGATGTCCTCTACCGGCTCGTCCGCTTTCGGCTTGGCTGCACTCGTAGCTGGCTTGCTCACTGCTGGCTTTGCTGCTGCTGACTTGGCTGCGGCCGGCTTGGCTGCAGTCGGCTTAGCTGCGGCCGCCGGCTTAGTCGCCACCGGTTTGGCCGGCGCAGGATTCGCAACGGGTTTGGTAGCTGCAGGTTTGGTAGCTGCAGGTTTGGCCGTCGCAGACTTCGTGGCCGGCTGCGCCGTGGTTGGATTCGCAGCAGGCTTGGCATCTGAAGTTCCAGGAGCCGCCGGCTTCGCCTCGGCAGGCTTGGACGCTGCTGCTTTGGCCCCTGAGGGGTTCAGGAACGCTGCCTTCGCAGCGGCCGCCGCCTTTGCAGCACGAGCGTCCTGCTGCGCTTTGGCTTGTTTCTTATGCTCTTCAAGGCGTGCCGATAATTCTTCGGCTCGCTGGCTGAGCGTGGCCTTGGTGACCGACTCGTTCGATTCAGCATTGGTGGCCGCGATGGGCATGTCCGGGCCTTCTGGGCCCTTACCACCGGGGGTGTTCTTCGCCGCCTCAGCCATGAGGAGTCCTCCTGCAAATCGCGCGATCTCTGACCATCATAAATAGACGAAACCTGCACAACAGGCCCCGCGGTTTCAGCTTATCCAGCCGATCGCGCCAATCCGCGCATTACCACACCTAAATTAGGACCGTGGTGCGGGAAACGGCAAAGCCAGTCATTCCCATCCGATTAGTAGAAATGCGAAACTGACGGCGGCGGCGCGGCCTACGGTGTAGCGGGAGGTCAGATCCCACGCGAAGCTAAATAAACTCGGTGGTAATTCTTAGATTTCTTCGGCCTCCGGCGGAAGCACTGCCAGCCGTGGGCGAGAATCGAAACGGGTGCCGCGCACCTCGCGGGGTGCAGGTGTTTCGACCGAGTGCTTGGGTTTGCGTTCTTCGCGCACGGCATTCATCAGCGCATGCAATTCATCTTCGTTTTCAATGACCTCGGGCAGGGCGCCGCGCAGCAGGTTCCACCCACTGGGCACCGTGAGCCGGTTGGCGTGCCGGGCGCACAGGTCATAGCAATGCGGCTCGGGGTACTGCGCCAATGGGCCGAGCACGGCGGTCGAATCGGCGTAGTTGTAGGTGAGGGTTGCGCGGGCCGATTCACGGCACGCGGGGCGAGAGCAAAGACGAAGACTTTCCACGGCTTCAAGTCTACTCTTGCTAGCCGTCCTAGCCCGGTAATCTGGTCCGAACGGCCACGTTCGCTCGCGCAAACGTTTACTGTGGAGCCATGGAGCATAATCCCCAGACACCACAGCAGCGCTCGCGCCGCAACCGTCATGGACGCGGACGGCGTGGCCCGTTGATGCCAATGCACCTGCCCGCCTTCCGCACACGACCGGAACGCTTTGACGACGCGGTGATGGCCAGCGCCCAGCGACTAGGCGAACGCTGGGGCCAAAAACTCGCGATCATCGATTTTCGCATCGTCCCGGTACCTGGAGACAAGGTCATGACGCAGGCCGCAGCCGCCGGAGACCGCATGCCGCTGTCTTCTGCACGACCGGCAACGGCTAAGCGCCGTGCCCGGATTTCCATTTACCGGCTGCCATTGGAACAAGCTAGTCATAGCCACACGGAATTAGTCGACCTCGTACACCAGTGTGTGGTGCACGAGGTCGCTAACTTGTGGATGCTTTCGCCCCACGAAGTTGATCCCGAATATTTTCCGGAGAACCCGGATTATTAGTCCTGCTAGCCGCCGACGTTGACGACGATACCGTCACGTCCGACATTGGCTTGAGGCATTGCAGCCCAGGCCAGTGAACGATCCGACCCGAAGATCAACTGGCCAATGTAGGCGTTTGCATCTGCGGAGAAGATCACGGCTTGGGCGTCTTCGGTGATTTCCTTCGGTTTGAACACCAGGTTCTGCCCGGTCTTCACCTCAAGTTTGGTCGGCTTTGAAAGCTTCCCATCTTTGTCGACCACAACAGCTTCGACTGAGGCATCGGCGGATGGCGCGGCAATGCTGAATTCACCGGTGCCGTTCGCTGAAATAGGTGCAACCTGCTTTCCCGCCAACGGCATGGAGCTGGCGGCCCAGGCGTTGTCCGAGGAATCCTTGGGATCCGCGCCGCGCACCATGCGCACGCTGCTGGTCACCGGAGCATCAGCTTCCACGACCACGGAGTACGCGCCCGCCTCGAGACCGTTGAGGTCGATGACGCTGGTTGCGTCGGAGGCTACCGCGAGGTTCGAGCCAAGATCCGCCTTGACTTCGCCTTCGGCACCCAATATCTTCACCTTGAAACCTGCACCCTGCGCACCTGTGGCCGAAACGTGAAGCTGCGGCACCAGTTTCTTGTCATCTTTGCTTAGTTCGTTTCGGTCATTCTTGTTGCCGAGCCAAACGCCCGGAATCACCTGCGTATTGGCTGCCGAAGCATTTGCAGCCACCAGGTCTACCCCGGAAGGCGTCAGGCCGCGCAACGCGGCCTGTTGGACCGAAGCGGTGATCTTTCCGCCGAGGCTGGTGATTTCGGCGGACACCGAATCCAAATTCTGGGCGTACCCGCCAAGCACCAAGGCCCGCGAGGTTCCCGGCGCAAGCACGATGTTCTGCAGCGTGGAGGTGTCGATCAGACCCTCCGGGCCGCGCAGATCGATGGAGACCTGGGCGGTGGTGTGGGTCGGGTTCGACAGGTGAAGCACGCTGGTCGCACCGGTATTCGTCAGCAGCCCGGTGAAGCGCCAGTTGGAGGCTGGCGCCTGGCAGGTCGCCGCGGCCAGTCCCGCGAGGTCGCCATCCTTGGCCAAGAAACTGCGCATGGCGCTTCCCCAGGACGGTAGTTCACCCAAGGGTTGCAGGGAGAAGACTTGCGTCTTGTCTCGGCCGTTGGTGGTGTTTACCTTTCCAACCCGACCGGTCAGCCCCTCGTCATCGGCACCCAGAGACTGCGCCGCTTCAGCATCCGGAATGCGTTCGCTGAGCTGGGCCGGATCTGAGCTGCCCAGGTCCCGGAGCGTGGCACCGGGAATTCGCTTGCCCAAGTCTGAGACCAGGGCTGTGCGGATGTTGCTTGAGATTTGTTTTGCACCGGCGGCGAACTGTGGATCGGTACCGTCCACGCCCTTGAGAAGTTGCGGAGTTCCGGCACAGACCGACTGGGCGTCGCCGGCCGGAAGACTGGTCACCGCCGCGGGGAGCGCCGTATTGGACGGTTGTGGTGCAAGCACCGAAGCCGCGGCGACCACGCCACCGGCGGCAATGATGGCCACTAGGCTGAGCAGCACGGCGCCCGCACGACGACGCACCGGAGCAGTTTCCTGGTCCTTACGTGCTGCCTTATTTGCGTCGTCTAGTTTGCGGCGGCGTCGGCTCGCAGTCGGATCTGCGGGCACCGAAGCCTCGCTAGTTTCCGCGGCGCTTAGGATTGCCGGCTGCGCCAGGGCTGCAGCCATTTTCTCTTCCTTGGCTTCAGGATCAGCCTTGGCTTCCGGCTCAGTCTGACGCTTCGGTTCTGGCTTGGCTTGCGGCTGGGCCTTGGCCCGGTCCTTGGCTTCCGCCTTTGCGGTGGCTTTTGCCTCGGCAGCTGCTTTCGCGTCGGCTTTTGCAGTAGCCTTCGCCGCTGCCTTGGCCTCAGCCTTGGCTTCCTTCTCGGCTTTAGCCTCGGCGCGCAATTCAGACTTGCTCTTTGTTTGCCGCGCGCTTACGGCAGGTTCGGCAGCCGGAGTGGATTCCGGCTTCGCCGCAGCCACCGGTTGCGGTGCGGGCTTGGCCGGTTCGACTGAAGAGCCGGTTTCCGCTGTGGCCGGTTTAGCGACGGGCTTATCGCTGCCGCCCGGGGAGGCGCTTTCGGCTACCGCTGATCCTTGATCCTTAGGTGGTTCCGCAGCATGCGCGGGGTGCCCGGCGTGCTCATTTTTTGCGTCATCCGCGGCGAGCTTGTCGCTGCCGTCTGGGGAGGCGTTATCGGCTACCGCTGATCCTTGATCCTTACGTGGTTCCGCAGCGTGCGCGGGGTGTCCGGCATGCTCGTTTTTTGCGTCATCCGAAGCGGGGCTCTTCTCATCACTCACTACTTTTTCTCCTGCTCGGTGTCGGTGTCCGAAATACGGTCACCGAGCTTCGGGGCCAAGGTGTCACGGATCTCGTGCGTCCGTTCGCGAGCCTCCCGACGGCTCAACGGTGTTGAGCTCGTCGCGGGTTCCGCTTCGAAGGCTGGTTCTGCCGGCTCGCTGGCTACGTCGACTTCCCCGTCGGCCGATTCCTCGGCGGCGCGGAAACGATATTCGCTATTTCGGTAGCTTGCGAGGCGACGGGTACTGGGTACCGGGATCGCCAGCAATACCGCGATGAGCAACACGACGCCGCCGAGGATCAGCGTGGGCAATGCCAAGGGTTCGAAGTGGGTCAGCGTCAGCTTGCCGCCTTCGGCCGGCACCTCATAGGCCTGCGCCCAGCGGGCATCCGAATCCCGGGGGTACGCTACCGCGCGCAACGGCGCGCCATCGATACTGGCACGCAGCTTTGGATCCTGCGCGGTCGCCAATACAAGCGTGCGCGATGCATCGGCTGCGGGTATTTCAAGATTCTGGATACGCCCGCGGTTGGTGGGCAGTACCTGAACCCGGTCCGACTTGTCGATCAAGCGTGCAAATCCTGCGCCCGCATTCGGCGTGGAGCTTTCATAGTTGACGCGCCACAGCCATCCGTTGTCGGTTTGCCCCACGGCGGCCAGGCCGGTCGCGGCATCCAGCACACGCACGGTGGCCGAGACGGATTCGCCGGTCTCGTTGAGCACTACAAACCCAACACCCAGATCCCGCAAGGCTTCGCGGGAGTCGAGAGCGGATTCAGATAAAAGCATTGCCACGGCTTCGCGCTGCTCGTTGCCCGTGGCCGAAGCCTCGTTTCGTGCGGGGTTCAGCAGCGATCCGCTCAGTTGCGCCACCTGCGAGGAACGGCTGATGGCGTCGAGTGTTTCGCCGGACCCGGTGAGCAGCTGGCTGTCGATCTCGCCCGAAGCCCGCGGGGTGAGCACCAAGGTGCGCTCTGCGGATTCCGAGCGGCCGGCGTCCGCCGCGGTGGCCGGAATCGTCCGTTCCTGCGAGGGAGACACCCGCTGAGCGGCGTTCAGCGCGGTCAAGGTGCCATCTGGATTCTGCGAATTCAGCTGCGCACCGAGTGCCACCGAACCGGCGGCCAATACGCTAACCACGCTCAGCGCTGCCATCAGGCTCAAGACTGCCCGATTCGCCGGATGGCGCAGTGGGCGTGGCTGCTCCTCATGGCGCAAGGCCGCCAGCGCGTTGGCGGCTGCGGCAAGCATGGCGAAGACCGCGAAGGAAACAAATGGCGCGGTGTACGCGCTGACCGTCGTGGACGAGTCCAGGGAGACCGAAATGAAACCGATCCCCCAGCCGGCCACCAAGGACAAGGCTGCGGCCCAGACGAGTTTGCGCGAATTCCGCCGCATGGTGGGGTCCAGGCTAAAGGATGACCCGAGTGCGCCCAATACCGCCAAGATCGCCACAGGCGCGCCCACCAGAGCCGCAGCGACCAAAGCCCACGGTCCGGCAGGCAGGATTCCCCAACCAAGCGGGGCGAGCATTGCGTCAAAGGCCTCGGGGAAGCCCAAAAGCATCTGCCACAGCGGGGCAGGGTTGAATGCCAGCGGTGCACCAGGTTCGGTAAACAACAGTCGTGGGTTGCCCAGTGCCTCGAAAAGCAAGGGCAGGTTCCACACCACGGCCGGCAGCGGAACCCACCACAGCGTGCGCGCCCGGCGCGGAGCCGAAAGCGCCAACACGTAGATCAGCACCACAAGTGCCAAGAAGAAAGGCATTGAACCGGTAGAAATTACCCACAGGATCAGTGCCGCGCAGGCCGAAGCGGTCCAGGCGGAAGTCTTTTTGGTTTGCTCGCTTGTTGCCGGCTTGCCCTCCGGGCGCACATGCGCGTTAAGCGCACGAAGCATGGCTAGGAAGAACAACGGCAGCAGGACGTGAATCAGTACCGAGCCCACCCGGCCGCTGGCCAGGGCCGAAATCAGGGCAGGCTGCAAGGCCCAGATCACGGCGGCGAAGAAACGTACCGCGCGCGAACGGCTCACTACGCCCACGCCCCACCAGGCGGTGAGCGCCGCCAACGGCATGGCCGCCAGGAACAAGACAACCGAAGCCTGGTTCGCGTGGTTGAAGCTGAGCACCGAAAGCAGCCAGTACATGATGTCCGTGTTATCTGGAGCGGCGCTGAAGCCGGTGCCCGCGTTCTGCCACCACGAGGTGGCATTGGCACCGATCTCATTGAGCGTGCGCGACAGCGGACGCATGGAACCGCCGCTCAGGGCGTTGGCACCGATCAGCGAACGCCAGGCGATCAGCGAGGCCGCGGTCGTGATGAGCAATGCGAGAATCAGTGACAGCACCGCGGTGGTCCGTGGCGGCCGAGCAATTCGGACAAAGTCCGAGAAGTTCTCTCCGCTTGGCTCCACCATGCCCTCGGCGCCGGAGCCATCTCCGTAAACCTGCGAGTCGTCCGCACCGCTTGACAGGTTTCGCCGGTACTCGCGCACGGCGCTATTCGAAGTCATCAGCTTGCGCACCTGGCCGCGCGGCACCTTGCGGATTTGCTTGGTCCCGCGGCGCGAGGAAGCCAGCTTCACCGGCGAGAACAAGCCCCGCAAGGTCGAGCCCAAATGGCTGAACCCATGGCCCGGATCCTTGGCTAGAAGAGCCAAAAGGAAGTGCCCGATGCCGCCCAAAAGCAGGCCTAGCCAAAGAAATGGGAGTCCCAAGGTCGGTGCGAACTTCAGCCGCTGAAAGACCTCAGCGCGGCGTGCTTCGCCCGGTCCAGCCAGCGAGTCGACCACATCGACCTGATGGTAGACCTTCGCGGAGGGAACGACCACCACACGGTGCCCAGCCAGGCGGTTGCGCCAGCATAGATCCACGTCGTCGCCGCGGCCTGGCAGCGCCGGGTCGAAACCACCTAATTCTTCAAAGACGTCGCGGCGGATAAACATTCCGGCCGAGGAGACGGCAAAGTAGTCGCTTCGCCCGTCGTACTGTCCCTGGTCGACTTCGTCGATATCGATCATCGTCAGGCGCTGCGCCTTGCGGTCCACGCTGAGCCCGACTTCGGCCAAGCGGCGAGGATTGTCGATGTCCAGGATCTTGCAGCCTGCAATGGTCACGGATTCGGAGGCTTCGACCGTACGCGTCAGTTGTTCTAGCGCGTCGGGAGCCGGCATCGAATCGTCGTGGATGATCCACAGCCACTCGTCGCGATCTGCACGAGCTTCGGGCAGGGAATCAACCGCTTCTTGAACCGAAAGTCCCAACGACCCCGCAGGGGCCGAGAGCAGGGTCGCGTTGGAAGGAAGATTTGCTTTTAATACCTGGCGGGAAGCGTCTTGGGATGACGCATCGACCCCGAGGTACCGTTCAATCGGCCGGGACTGGTTTCGCAGTGCGGCTAAAGTTCGGGGTAAAAAGTCAGCGCCATCGTGCGCGGCAACGATGGCGGTGACATGAATTGGCGGTCGAATTAGATTGCTCGTTTCCGTAGTCGGCGGCGTTCGCGCTCGGAGAGCCCTCCCCAGATGCCGAAGCGCTCGTCGTTGCTCAGCGCGTATTCCAAACATTCTGAACGTACAACACAGGCACCGCAGACACGCTTAGCGTCGCGGGTCGAACCGCCCTTTTCTGGGAAAAATGCTTCGGGGTCGGTCTGCGCGCACAAAGCGCGGGCCTGCCAACCGAGCTCGCCTTCGTCGACTTCGCCACCGACGCCGAGCCAAACGGCCTTGATGCTTTCGCGAACCTGTTCGTCTTCATCCAGCTCCGGAGCCCACGACCCTGCGGTCGATCCGCCTTCGGTTTCCGCTGGCGCATGCTCCCGTAGGAAGTCTTCTGCGGCGTTCTCCAGATCTGCGGCAACCGCAACACGTGCGGATTCACCAGCCTGTGGATCGACAAACCAGTCCGATGGTGCACCCTCAACCCCGTATTGGGCGGACGCTACAGCCGATGTCGAAAAATCGGAGTACCCCTGCTCCAGCTTCGTCATGTTGATGTTGACCTTTCGATTGGTTTGAGAAGATCGAGCCATCCGTGCTCCCGATCCATACGTCTCTATTTATTCCATCGAAATAGTGAAACGATGGACGAGCCGAACTCACCATCTAATTACAGCCGTGTAACTCGGTCATAGTCAAGCGGGGAGGATATTCTATGGAGAGTTCTCAGGAAACTCTCGGCACAACACGCCGCGAAAGACACCAATGAATCCGGCGAGTCGCAACTTCCGCGAATTGTCGGTAAATTCTCAGTAAATTATTTAAGGTGGAAAATGCCGTTCAACTCCGCTAAGGGAGCCTTTGCCGAAGGTCTGCTAGCACCGCGCCGGGCCTCGGCCACACCATGGCTCACCTGGTACTCGACTTCCGGAGAAAGAATCGAGCTGTCGGGCAAGGTCTTTGACAATTGGGTCGCTAAGAGCGCAAACCTTCTGGGCGAGATTTTCGACCTCGACGAAGAATCGATAGTGGTCTTGGATCTCAGCGCGCACTGGAAATCCCTGGTCCTGGCGCTTGCTTCCCTGCATCACGGAGCCACCTTGGTTTCCGCCGAACATGGCCAGGCGGCCGAGGCGCAACTTTGGATCACCAGCAACCCAACGGATGAGCGCATTCCCGGCGCTGCGGAAATCTTGGCGGTCAACCCCGCAGCCATGGCGCTGTCCTTCGGCGCCGATCTAGGCCCGGTGGCCGAAGACTACAACGCCAATGTGCGCACCTATGGGGACCAGTTCTACCCCTCGGCGGTATCCGGCTCACGAATCAGCCTCATCACCGCCGGCGGCCAAGAGCTGTCTAACGCAGAATTATTTGCCGCCGAAGCACCGGCCCGCGGCACCATCTTGGTGCGCGCAGATATCCCGGTTCTTGACCTGCTGCCTTACGCGGTGGCGCAGTGGAATGCCGGCGATACGATCGTATTGGTCGATGAAACCATGGAGGTGAGCGACCGGCTTCGCGAGGGCGAGAAAATCAGCCACGATTACCTACTCGCTGATTAGCTCTTCCCAGTGGGGATGGTGCCGGTGTCCGGGGAAACGGCCTGGGTGCCGGCAGTCTTCTCGTGATGGGCCAAAAGCTCATGGTCGTGGGCAAACTTCCCCTCTTGATCCATCTCGGCGCCGAAGACCCAGAAACGGTATGCGAAGAAACGGAAGATGGTGCCCAGCACCAAGCCAACAACGGAGCCGGCAATAAATACGCTGGTCGGGTCGGTCAGGTTCAAAACGTACTTGGTGAACCAAACACAGGCGGCGGCGATGCCCAGCCCGATGGCGTTCATAATCAGGAACATCACCAGTTCGCGAGCGACATTTGCCTGGCGGCGGTGGCGGAAGGTCCAAAAGCGATTGGCCACCCACGAGAACAAGGTCGCGACGATGCCGGCGATGATCTTGGCTTTTACCTGCGAATCGCTCATCGGTCCATGCAACAACCACACATAGATTCCGGAGTCGATGATGAACGCAATTCCACCGACAACGCCGAACTTCGCCACTTCGCGCCAGAGCAGCGAAATGAGTCCAGCTAGTTTTCGTGAGATGCGCTCGAACATTTTCCTCCAGACGTATCGTCGCTCTTGCTGACCCAATTTCGAATCAGCAAGACCTAGAGATCGTCAGAATCCCGGGAAGTGCAGTTCCCTCGGTTATCGGTTTAGTGTTGCCCCGAATACGCAATGGCATGAGGGCACATCTGCCTATTTTATCCGCATTTCCTGACAATTCCCCGGATTTGGTGAGTAATCAGTCACCGCGAGGACGGGAAGCCAGAACTATTTCGATAACCTAGAGGGGTGAGCTTCCCTAAAATTGGTGTGATTGGCGGCGGGCAACTAGCCCGAATGATGGCCCCAGAGGCCCTGAACCTCGGATTTGAACTGCATGTTCTCGCCGAAGGCCCGGACGTATCGGCGGCACGTTGCGTGCCCGATGCGCCCATTGGCGACTACAAGGACTTGGCGACCCTGCGCGCCTTCGCCCAGGGTAAAGACGTGGTGACCTTCGACCACGAGCATGTTCCCAATGAGTTCCTCACCACACTCATTAATGAGGGGATCAATGTCCAGCCCCGCCCAGAGGCCCTGATCCACGCGCAAGACAAGCTGGTGATGCGTGCTGCGATTGAGAAGCTCGGACTTCCAAACCCGGCGTGGGCCAAAGTGGAAAACGTAGCCGAGCTGATTGCCTTCGGTGAGCAGACCGGGTGGCCGATCGTGCTCAAAACCCCTCGCGGCGGCTACGACGGCAAGGGCGTACGCATGTTGGAGAACGCCGAACAGGCGCGTGAAGCCGAAGCCTGGTTCGCCAACGGCGCCCTGCTGGCCGAAGACAAGGTGGATTTCACCCGTGAGCTCTCGGCCATGGTCGCGCGCACTCCTTCCGGCGAGCGGAAAGCCTGGCCGGTAGTCCACACCATCCAGGTTGACGGCGTCTGCGACGAAGTGATTGCACCGGCCCAAGACATCTCGGCGGAAACCGCGGCTACCGCCTCAAACGCTGCCATGCGCATCGCCGAAGAGTTTGGCGTCACCGGCGTCATGGCAGCTGAGCTTTTCGAAACTCCGGGACAGGGTGCCGGTTTCGTCATCAACGAACTTGCCATGCGCCCGCATAACACCGGGCACTGGACCATGAACGGTTCGGTCACCAGCCAGTTCGAGCAGCACCTTCGTGCAGTCTTGGACTTGCCGCTGGGTGAAACCCGCGAACTTGGGTTGACCGTGATGAAGAATTTCCTCGGCGGAGCCAACCAGGATCTGTTCTCCGCATTCCAGGCCGCATTGGCCGCCGCGCCGGATGTCAAGGTACACGCCTACGGAAAATCGGTGCGTCCCGGACGCAAGATCGGACACGTTAATGTGGTGGCCGAGGATGGCCAACGCGTAGAAGAACTACGTGAACGCGCCGACCGGGTCGCGAGCTTAATCCGTGATGGCATCACCCCGACCGCCTAGGCTTTCAGCAAGGCTCGCTCATTTTGGGCCACGATCTTCAAGGACATAGATTCTAATGACTGAAACAGCACCACTTGTCGGACTCGTCATGGGTTCGGACTCCGACTGGCCGGTTATGCGGCTGGCCGCCGAGGCGCTTACCGAATTCGGTATCCCCTTCGAAGCTGACGTCGTTTCGGCGCACCGTATGCCCACCGAAATGATCGAGTACGGCCAGCGCGCCCACACCCGTGGCCTGCGCGTGATTATCGCCGGCGCCGGTGGCGCCGCGCATCTGCCGGGCATGCTCGCCTCGGTGACGCCGCTTCCGGTGGTGGGTGTTCCGGTACCATTAGCCAAGCTCGATGGAATGGATTCCCTCTTGTCGATCGTGCAGATGCCTGCCGGCGTGCCAGTGGCTACCGTCTCCATTGGCGGTGCCCGCAATGCCGGCCTGTTAGCTGTGCGTATGCTGGCATCGGGAACCGACGAGCTCGCCAAGTCGTTACAGGTTAAGTTGCTAGCCTTCGCAGATTCGCTGCGCGATTCTGCGTATGCCAAGGGCGCCGCGTTGCGTGCCGAGGTAGCAAACGAGAACTTCTCTTCCTAAGGAAAGTCACAAAGTACATGGGTTCTGCCAGCCACCGCGCTCCAAGTCCGCTCAGGAACCCGGAGACGATTTCGTCTCCGGCCCGGAGCAAACGCGCCCTAATACTGGTCGTCTTGACCATTATTTTCCCGGGTAGCGCTCAGCTGATTGCGGGTAACCGCAAGCTGGGACGCATCGCGGTCACGATCACCATGCTCTGCTGGGCCGCGCTCATTGGGCTCGCAGTCATCTACTTCATTGACCGTTCGATCATCCTGGGTTGGGTTGCGCACCCGAACTTCCAGTTGTTCTTGATCATCGTGCTTTCGGTGCTGGCCGTCGGCTGGCTGATCATGTTCCTGAATACACTGTTCATCATCCGGCCCCGAATGCTGGCACCGGGAATGCGCGCAATCGTCTCCATTTTCACGTTGGCTGCGGTCATCGCGACCAGCGGCATCTTCGTCTATGGTGCCTCGATCCTGAACACCGGACGCGAGACCATCGTCAAGGTCTTCGATGCGGGTCCTGCTTTTGACCCGGTGGATGGCCGCTACAACATCGCGGTTTTCGGCGCCGATTCCGGCTCGAACCGAGATGGCGTGCGTACCGACTCCATCGCGCTGCTTTCGGTGGATGCCAAAACCGGCAAGTCACTGATGATCTCGGTGCCGCGTAACTTCCAGAATGCCCGCTTCGCCGAGGGTTCGCCCATGGCTGAGGTCTACCCCGACGGGTACAGCTGCGGGGACGAGTGCCTGTTCAATGCGATCTACCGCGACGCGGTAGATAACCACGCGGATCGATTCCCGGATTCGGTGAAGAACGTCGGTGCGCAGGCCGCCATGGATGCCTTGACCGGGACCACCGGGCTCGAGGTCCAGGGCTATGTCATGGTCGACATGGCCGGCTTCGAAAACTTCGTTGACGCCCTCGGTGGAGTCACCATCGACTCTGGCGGCTGGGTCCCCTACAACGGCAAGAAGTGGGAAGGCTCGCTGGTCAATACCCATTGGTTCGCCCCGGGCGAGCAAACCTTCAACGGCAAGGACGCGCTCTGGTTCGCTCGTTCGCGTGACTTCACCGATGACTACCACCGCATCAAGCGGCAGCAGTGCCTGCAGCAGGCAATCATCAAGCAGTTCACCCCGCAGACCATTCTGAGCAACTTCAGCAGCATCATGCAGGCAGGCGAGCAGCTGGTCGAGACGAACATTCCCGCCAGCCAGCTCAGCTCCTTCGTGTCGGTGGCTGACAAGGTATCGGGCACGCCGTTCAGCCGCTTGACCCTGGGCGCGCCGGACTTCGAGCGTTCGTTCTCCACCTATCCTGACTTCGGCAAGATCGATGATCGCATCACCAAGATCATTGAAAAGCAGAACGCTCCGGAGAAGCCCAAGGAATCGAAGGAATCCAAGGAGCCTGCCAAGTCCAAGGACACCACCGAGGCCGGAGGTTCGGCCGAACCATCCGAAAGCGCCGAGGAAGAATCCACCAGCATCAACGACGCTCCGAAGCTGTCCAACGGTGAACAAGAAACCTTCACGCAGCGCGACGGCAGCCCGATCGACGAGCAGTATCTGGTGGAACTTGAGATGATCGGCCAAACGACCCGCCTGGCGCAGATCGCTGCAAACAACGACGAATGCTCGGTGCCTTAATCAGCATTCAAGGTTTCGCCCACGGTTAAGACCCCCCGACCGTTTTGAAACCACTATCGTTTGTGAAAATTGAAGGGTGCAAAACGTGTTTGAGTTGAAAAATTCCATTCGGGACTATCACTGGGGTTCGAAGCAGGATATTACCGAGTTGCTGGGTCAGCCGGCACGGCTCAGCCCACAGGCCGAGCTGTGGCTCGGCGCCCACCCCGGATGCCCGAGCGTGCTCGTCGACTCCGGCCGGCCACTGCACGAGGCAATTGCGGCCGATCCGGTGAATATGCTCGGCGAGCAGGTCAATGAACGCTATGGCCGTCTGCCCTTCTTGTTCAAGGTGCTCTCCGCCGCTCAGCCCCTATCGATCCAGGTGCACCCGACCCTGGAGCAGGCGCGGGAACGTTTCGCCAAGGAAGATGCCGCCGGTGTCCCCCGTGATGCGGCAGAACGCAACTACAAGGACGACAATCACAAGCCCGAGATGCTCTATGCGCTCACCGATTTCGTGGCGCTCTCCGGATTTCGCGTGCCCGAGGAGATCATCGCGGATTTGCGCCTCTTCCTGCCCCGGCTATCCACCACGGAGACGGCCCTCACCGAAAACCTGATTGCGGCTTTGCAGTCCCCCGACCCGCTGGCACGGGCGCTGAATCTCGTGCTCACCTCGGGCACCGGTATCAGCGATCTGGTGCTCACGCTCTGCGGGACCATTACCGCGGACCCGGTCCTGCAGGAAAATGTGCAGTTCGCCGAGCTGGTGCGGATCAACGAGATCTATCCTGCGGACGCCGGGGTCCTCGTCGCCTTGCTGCTGAATCTGGTGTTCTTGAAGCCTGGCGAAGCGATTAGCCTCGGTGCCGGAAACGTCCACGCCTACCTGCGCGGGCTTGGCATCGAGGTGATGGCCAACTCGGACAACGTGCTGCGCGGCGGGCTGACCAGCAAGCATATCGATGTTCCGGAACTGCTCGAGGTGACCATCGCCGAGCCCTCCGCGGCACCGCTCTTGCAGGGCACTGCGGTTTCGGAGCACTCCCAGCTCTTCCAGCCGGCCTTCGACGAATTCCAGCTCCAGGTGGTGGACACCGCGGCGCCGCAGATTCGCACCGAGCTGCAATTGCACGGTGCCGCGCTGGTGCTGTGCACGGCAGGCGAGTTCAGCCTGGAAACCTCATCCCAGACCCTCCAGGTCTCCCGTGGCGGGTCGGTGTTCATTGCCGCCCATGAATTGCCGGTGACCGCGGTATCCGCGTCCCCGGGCGCGGCCACGCTCTTTGCCGCCAGCGCACAGGGCAAATAGCGCCAACTAGCCCATAAACGAGTCGAGCCGCAGATCGCCCTTTCGGGAAATCTGCGGCTCGACTCGTTTAATGATTTTTAGCGGGTGTAGGCTTCCCACTTGTCCTGCTGGTGCTCACCATCGACGAAACGGATGGTGCCGGACTTGGCACGCGTCACGATCGACTGGGTGTGGATGCGCCCGTTCTTGTAGCGGACGCCGCGCAGCAGGTCGCCATCGGTGATGCCGGTGGCTGCGAAGTAGCAGTTATCGCTGGTAACCAGGTCGTTGGTGGTCAACACGCGGCCCAGCTCGTGGCCCGCGTCGATGGCCTTCTGCTTCTCATCGTCATCGGTTGGCCACAAGCGGCCCTGGATCACGCCGCCCATGGCCTTGATGGCGCATGCGGTGACGATGCCCTCTGGAGTGCCGCCGATACCCATCAGCGCGTCCACGCCGGTGCCCTCGCGAGTGGCCGCGATGGCGCCGGCGACGTCGCCGTCCATCAGCAGCTTGGTGCGGGCGCCAGCGGCACGGATCTCCTCGATCAGCCCGGCATGACGTGGGCGGTCGAGCAGGGTCACGGTGATCTGGCTGATCTTCTTGCCCTTGGCCTTGGCGATCAGGTGCAGATTCTGCTTCACCGGCAAACGCAGGTCAACGAGGTCCGCGGCTTCCGGGCCGGTCACCAGCTTCTCCATGTAGAACACTGCCGAAGGGTCGAACATCGAGCCTCGGTCGGCCACGGCCAGCACGGACAGGGCGTTGTTCAGGCCCAGGGCGGTCAGGCGAGTGCCGTCGATCGGGTCTACCGCGACGTCGCATTCGGCTCCCGAGCCGTTGCCGACCTGTTCACCGTTGAAAAGCATCGGGGCTTCATCTTTTTCGCCTTCGCCGATGACTACCACGCCGTTGAAGTTCACGGAGGAGAGCAGGCCGCGCATGGCGTCCACTGCGGCGCCGTCGGCTGCGTTCTTGTCACCGAAGCCAACCCAAGGGGATGAAGCAATGGCTGCCGCTTCCGTGGCACGCACCAGCTCCAAGGCAAGGTTGCGGTCCGGCTCCGAGTCGGTTACCGACAGTCGGGGAGAAAGGTGGGCATAATTGTTGTTTTCGGTCACGAAAGATCCCATCACTGAGTCGTAGTCATTGCGCCTATGCAAACAACTCCATCATATCCCCATCGATTTTCAGCATGTAATTCATGTCGTGCGCGCCGGAGCGCAGACAACGTGTGTTTGGGCACCTCGGTTCGATTTGCACAGGAACATCGGGGAGAATGGACTCGTGCAGCCAGAGAACACTCCCCAGAATGACGCCCAGACCGGCGCGCAGCCGGTCCGCCGCGACCTGAACGACCCCAAAGCAACCTTTGAGGATCTTCCGTTCACCCCGGTACTCACCGAGAAGCAGTCGAAGCGCGCCAACCAGACATTCAAGGGCATGGTCCTGTCCATTGGCTTCACCGTCGCGGTGCTCATTCCGTTGCTGCTGCTGAACCCTGGCACCAAGGAAGAAAATTTCCAGCACGCGGTTGATCTGCAAAAGGTGGCTAGCGACGCTTCCGGCATTGCAGAATTCGAGGTATTCGCCCCGCAGGTTTCCGGCGAGGATTACGCGAATTTCGCCCGCTGGAAGAGCAACCAGGTGCAGGACATCTCTTACTGGGAGTTCGGACTGGTGATGAGCGAAACGAACTTTGTCTACGTTCGCCAGACTGCCGACGCGAATCCCACATGGATTGCGCTGGTCACCGATAATGCTGCCCCCACCGACGAACGCATCGTCGACGGCTCGAAGTGGGAGGTCCGAGTTAAGGACGAGACCACCTACATGATTTCGGAACGCGAAGAGTCCACGCTGATCGTCTCCAGCGACACCGGCGAAGAAGAAATTATGGCAATTGTGCAGGCGGCCGAGGCGCAGATCTCGTAATTTTCGCTTCACCGTGGACATCAGTGCGACCTAACTCTGGACCTCAAGCGTAGAATTTCAGTTATGGATTCTGAACACAGCCAGACACCGTTGACCCCTCAAGAAGCTTGGAAAAAGCTCACCGAAGGCAACAGTCGATTCATCCAAGGCGCCACAGAGCACCCCAACCAGGACGGTGCTCGACGTCAGTCCCTCGTGACGGGACAAGAACCTTTCGCCGTCATTTTCGGTTGCTCCGACTCCCGCCTTGCTGCGGAGATCATTTTTGATGTGGGACTGGGCGACGTCTTCGTGGTGCGCACCGCCGGCCACGTGCTGGACCCGGCAAGCCTCGGCTCGCTGGAATTCGCCGTGGACATCCTCAACATCCCGCTGATCGTGATTCTCGGACATGACAGCTGCGGTGCCGTGACCAGCGCGATCAAGGCCAAGGAATCGGGCATTATGCCCAAGGGCTTCGTGCGCGACCTGGTCGAACACATCATCCCTTCGGTCTTCGCCGCCGAAAGCGCCAACATTACCGATGTCAACGGCACCGTCGTCGAGCATGTCAAGCAGACCACCGCCAGGTTGGTTGATCTGTCGAGCATCATCGAAACCGCAATTGCCGAAGGACGTACCGCAGTGGCCGGCGTTGCCTACAAGCTAGCCGAAGGCGAAGCGCAGCTGGTCTCCAATATGGGCCTGAAATAATCGAAGTGACCCGCGGATTTTCCGCGGGTCACTGCATTTAATCCCGAGCTTATTCCCGGTTTTCGTTAACCTCACTGATGACTGTGATCTTTGAGGCAGATCCCTGTTCCGGCACTCGTTCCAGGCGTATGGTGAGCCTCATGAGCAACAGCGAAGAATTCCGAATTGAACATGACACCATGGGCGAGGTCCGAGTCCCGGCCCAGGCCCTGTACCGTGCCCAGACCCAGCGTGCTGTAGAGAACTTCCCGATCTCGGGCAAGACGCTGGAGTCTGCCCACATCAAGGCGCTCGCGCAGGTCAAGAAGGCCGCCGCACGCGCCAATGAAGCCTTGCAGGTGCTGGACACCGAACGCGCAAACGCCATCGTAGCGGCCGCTGACCAGGTGGCCACCGGAAAATTTGATGCGCACTTCCCGATCGACGTCTTCCAGACCGGTTCCGGCACCAGCTCGAATATGAATACCAACGAGGTCCTGGCCGAATTGGCGACACGTGCGCTGAAGGAGTCGGGAAGCGAAACGGAAGTCCACCCGAACGACCACGTCAACGCCTCGCAGTCTTCCAATGACGTCTTCCCCACTTCGGTGCACGTAGCGGCCACCAACGCGCTACTCAACGACCTGCTCCCGGCCCTGGCAACGCTTGCCACTTCGCTGGAGGCAAAGAAGTCCGAGTTCAAGGACGTGGTGAAGTCCGGGCGCACCCACCTGATGGACGCCACCCCGGTCACCCTGGGCCAGGAATTCGGCGGATACGCGGCACAGATCCGCTACGGCATCGAACGCGTCGAGGCTGCCCTGCCGCGCGTGGCCGAGGTCCCGCTAGGCGGCACCGCGGTGGGGACCGGCATCAACACCCCGGACGGCTTCCCGCAGCGCGTCCTGGAATTCCTGCGTGAAGATACCGGCCTGCCGATCACCGAGGCGCGCAACCACTTCGAGGCCCAAGCGAACCGCGATGGCCTGGTCGAGGGTTCCGCCGCATTGCGCACCATCGCGATCTCGATCATCAAGATCGCCAACGACCTGCGTTGGATGGGTTCGGGCCCGAACACCGGCTTGGGCGAGATCGCGATTCCTGATCTGCAGCCCGGCTCCTCGATCATGCCCGGGAAGGTCAACCCGGTGATCTCCGAGGCAGCCATTCAGGTTGCAGCCCAGGTCATCGGCAATGACACCGCGATCGCTTGGGCCGGCACCAACGGCGCCTTCGAGCTCAACGTCGGCATCCCGGTGATGGCTTCGAACCTGCTTGAATCCATTCGCTTGCTGGCCAACGTCTCGACGGTGATGGCCGAGAAGATGATCGATGGGATTACCGCGAATGTGGAACGTGCGCGTTTCCTCGCCGAGGCTTCCCCCTCGATCGTGACTCCGCTGAACAAGCTCATCGGCTACGAAAATGCTGCGAAGATCGCCAAGAAAGCGGTCGCCGAGGGCCTGACGGTCCGCGAAGCAACCGTTGCGCTGGGTTTTGTGGAGCGTGGCGAAGTCACCGAAGCACAGCTTGATGAGTTGCTGGATGTTTCCACGATGACGGGCAAATACTAGGAGCGAAGGCCAACCCCTTCGTGGCGCTCCAGGTCCTGACGCGGGCGGCCACCGGAGATTCCCGGTGGCCGCCCGCGTGCATTCGCCGGGGCAGTGAGCTTAGAGCTTGATCCAATAACGGCGTTGCGGCTCCTGAAGCCCGAACGGTTCGGCGATCTCGGCTACCGGGCAGACACGTTCCAGCACCCCGCCGCAGGCCTCGATGGTTCGTGCCGAAGCGATATTCGAGTCGGCACAGGTAAGCAGCACTTCTTCGAGGCCACGTTGGCGAGAAATCTCGAGCATTTCGGCGAGCGCCCGCTTGGCCAGGCCGGCTCCGCGTGCACTGGGGCGCAGCCCGTAGCCGATATGCCCTCCGACCTGTTTGAGGGATTCGTTGATTAATGCGTGGCGCAGGCTGACCGCACCGAGGTATTCGCCCTCGCGTTCCAGCCAGAGAGTGCTCTGGTTGACGAAGCCTTGCGGCGGGAGGATTGAGTCGTCGCTGAGGTCCTTGAGCAGTCGTACCCAGCTGGCAAAATCCTCGGGCTTCTCCAACTCCCACCCGAACCTTTCGGCAAAGAATACCGAGGCTCCCTGCTGGTCCTCGCCATTCCATTCCCGGTTGCTCGCGAGCCATGATTCGTGAAGATGCGTGCTCGGTTCGAGCAGCTGTAGCAAAGTCATAGGGCCGATCCTAGTAGTTTCTGGCCGTCCCCCGCCATTGTCGGCAGGTGCCGTCCTGTGTTCCCGATTACTTAAGTTGCACTGTGTGCATCATGAGTGCAAAACTGCATCTTGTGAATAAAAGTGCAACGAACGATTCCGAACCGGCTGCGGCACCTGCCGGGCTCAGCGCACGCATGCAAAAAACGCGCCTTTCGATCACCCAGCACGCACGTGAGCTCACCGCCGAATACGGCTTTGCCGGATTCACCGTGGATCAGCTCTGCGCGGCGGTGGGCATTTCGCGCCGCACTTTTTTCAACTACTTCGCCACAAAGATCGACGCGGTCTTCGGGCACGTTGATGACGGGGTGCCGCACGGCGCAATGGATCGGTTTATGGCCGCCCGGCCGGCAGGAATCACCGGGATCTCCCCCACCCTGCAGGCGGATCTCGTCGCACTGATCATCGAACAGCTGAACCGCGACGAGCAGGCTATCCGCAGCACCCAGGGATTCTTCGCAGCCGTGCATCGCGAACCCGAATTGCTAGAACGCATGATGCAGGTGGGCCCCGAGCGGCAAGCCGAATTCATGAAGCTTATCGCCCAGCGCGAAGGTGTCGAGGCGGACCATCCGGGTCTCGCGCTGCTTGTTCATTCATTGCAGTTCGCCACGTTCAAAGCCATCGACCGTTTCCTCGAATCCGAGCGCGAACGAAGCCTGGCCGAAGAATTCCTCATAGTCATCGAGCTGGCTCGGGAATTGTATTGCCAGCCCTTAACTCGTTCCTAGCCGGACGCCAGAACCACCAGCCACCTATAAATCTCGCAAGGACCCACGCATGTCAACGACCACCGAGTCCCGGAAAATCCCGGAACCGGCGCCGCTGCTCCTGACGCAACGGCGTATCTGGATCATCTTCTCCGCGCTGATCGCCGGAATGATGCTCTCCTCCCTCGACCAGACCATTGTTTCCACCGCCATGCCAACCATCGTGGGGCAGCTCGGCGGCGTCGAGCACCAGGCCTGGATCACCACCGCCTACCTGCTGGCCACCACCATCGTGATGCCGATCTACGGCAAATTCGGTGACGTGCTCGGCCGGCGCAACCTGTTTTTGATCGCCATCGCGCTGTTCACCCTGGCCTCGGTGGGTGCCGCGTTTGCCGGCACCTTCTGGATGTTCGTCTTCTTCCGCGCCATGCAGGGCCTGGGCGGCGGCGGGCTGATGATCCTCTCGCAGGCCATCATCGCGGATATCGTCCCGGCCTCCGAGCGCGGCAAGTACATGGGCCCGCTGGGCGCCATCTTCGGCATCTCGGCCGTCGCAGGTCCCCTGCTTGGTGGATTCTTCGTAGATCACCTGACCTGGCAGTGGGCCTTCTACATCAACATCCCAATCGGGATCGCCGCGTTCCTGATCGCCTGGTTCGCGCTGACCATCCCGAACAAGAAATCCACCAAGAAGATCGACGTCTTGGGCGTGCTGCTGCTCTCGGCCGCCACCACCTGCCTGATCTTCTTCACCGACTTCGGCGGCTCGAAGAACCATGGCTGGGCAGCCCTGGAAACCTGGGGTTGGGGCCTTGGCATGCTGGCAGCCGCCGTGCTGTTCGTGGTCGTCGAAGCCCGTGCGGAAGACCCGATCATTCCGCTCTCGCTGTTCAAGAACCGGATCTTCATCAACGCCACCGCCATCGGATTCACCCTGGGCCTGGGCATGTTCGCGGCGATTGCCTTCGTTCCGACCTTCCTGCAGATGTCCTCTGGCACCTCCGCCGCGGTCTCGGGGCTGCTCATGGTCCCGATGATGATCGGCATGATGGGTACCAGCATCTTCTCGGGTATCGCAATCACGAAGTCCGGCAGGTACAAGGGCTACCCGATCGCCGGTGCCCTGGTCACCGCGCTGGCGATGCTCGCGTTCACCTCGCTGAGCGCCAGCACCCCGTTGTGGCTGATCTGCGTGTACCTGTTCGTCTTCGGCGCGGGCCTTGGCCTGATCATGCAGGTTGTTGTGCTTGTGGTGCAGAATGCGGTGGACCCGATAATGGTCGGCACCGCCACGTCGACGAACAACTACTTCCGCGAGGTCGGTGCCTCGTTGGGCGTGGCGATCTTCGGTGCCATGTTCACCAACCGACTCTCCGAGAAGCTCACCGAGGTGTTCACCGCTTCCGGGGCAAGCGCCACGGACGCCGGCAATGCGACCGCGACTCTGGATCCGCAGACCCTGGCCAAGCTGCCGGAGCAAATGCGCGATGGGATCGTGACCGCCTATGCCGATTCGCTGGCCCCGGTGTTCTGGTACCTGATCCCGTTCATCCTCATCGCCTTCGTCTTGGCCTTGCTGCTCAAGCAGGTTCCGCTCTCGGACACCGCTGGCATGGTGGCACGTGGCGAGGCGATTGGTGGCGAGGAAGCCAAGCTACTTGAAGATGCAGAACGACAAGCAAGGTTGGTGAATCAGCCTCCGCAAGGTGAGTCGGAGCAGGATGCAGCTACCGCCCCGAAAAGCGACGAACGCCCTAGGGTGTAGCTAGCCTCGTGCTAGGCGCCGCCCCGCACCTGCGATTCCTTTCCCCAGCCTGCTGGGAGATGAGGAATCGCTCGTGCGGGGCGTTGTCGTTTTCCAAAGTCTTCTTGTTTACCAAGCGAAGGGCAGGCAAACGACTTATGCGCTTCCGGGGAATCGCAAACTACACCTTGCTCTAGGCGGCGAAATACCCTCCGGGGCGCGGATTCAGCGCCCAGTCGATGGCCCGCTCGTGCAGCGGCGGCAGCCGCGGGCGGTCATCGAGTTCGAAGTAGCCGACTTCCACGTTTTCATCATCATTTATTTCCGCAGTGCCGCCCAGATGCCTCGCCCGGAAGACCACATCAAGATACTGGGCGTGGTCCCCGTTCGGATAGGTCGCCGGCGCGGTGACACCGATGCCCAGCAGGTGGGTCAGCTCGCAGTCGATGCCGGTCTCTTCGTGGACCTCGCGCACCGCGGTGTGCGAGGCTTCTTCGCCGGGATCGATAATTCCTGCCGGCAGGGTCCACAGCCCGTTATCTGCCCGGCGAACCAGCAAGACCTTCGACCCGTCGAGCACAACGACCTTCACCCCGCTGAGCCAGAGCATGTCATGGCCGATATGGGTACGCAGTTCGGTGATGAATTCCGGAGTTGCCATGGGCCTATCGTGTCATAAGCAGGGCCAGGGCCGCACCGAGGATCATGAACGGGCCGAAGGCCACCGCCGACTTGGCAGTGAGCTTCCGCGCGATAATTCCCGCCAGCACCACCAGGCTGGCGAGCACAAAGGCAAATACGCTGCCCACGAATAACGCGGGCAGCGAGAAGTAGCCGAGGTTCAAGCCGAGCACCGCGGCCAACTTCACGTCGCCCATGCCCATTGACCCGCGCGAGACCAGCGCGAGCACCAAGTAGGCCCCGCCCAGAATGACGGCGCCGAGCAGCGCCCAGAGCAAAGGCATGTAGGCTGCCCGCACCGCGCTGAGCCCCAGCAAGAGCAGCGCACTGGCCGCGGCCCAACGCAGCAGCCAGCGGTTCGGCAACCGGTGGCTTTTCACATCGGCCACCGCCAGCGACACCCCGAAGCCCAGAAAGCAGGCGCAGAACAGCATGAGCAGCAACGCCGCACCCACCGATTCCTGCCAAATACCGATCATGGTTAGAGCATAAGCGGGCAGGGACTTGGACTCTAGTGGTGCTTGTGGGGTTGTGAATAACTTGAGCGCTTCTACACTTGAATTATGACCCAGCCAGCAGCACCGCAGTTGTTCCCCGAACATCCGGCACCCGATTCCGCGGCGCGCCGGCGCTTCCGTGCACTGGCCCGCTCGGCTCCCTGGCTGAGCACCTCGCTGCGGCTGGAACTCGATGTCCCGCCGGCCTTCGCCCAGCACTCGCTATCGGGCACGCTGGGCATGATCCTGCGCGGCCGTGAGGCTATCGCCATCAGCGACGAATCCGATACCTTGCGCTACCAGCGCGAATTGTTCACCGCGGACCGTGGCCGCGACTACGTGGCCGCGACCGAGTCCTCCTGGAAGCTTCCGGCCTCGCTCACCTATCCGGTCTACACCAATGACCACCTGATCGCCCGGCGGCCGGACATCGACGGCTACCAGGACCTCTTGCCCTTGGATTTCTTGGCGACCATGCTCGACCCCTTTGAGCTGGCCGGTACCGAGCCGGCATCATTGGACCTCGCCTTCGAACATCCCACATACATCCACGAGCTGGCTCCCACACGCAGCGAGCACGGTCGCGCGCAACTCTCCGCGGTGCTCACCGCAGGCCACAGCTACCAGCCCAGTAGCGACTCATTTACCTTGGTCCCAGCCGGAACTGCTGCGCTGCTTGTCTTGGATTTGGATACCGGAATCTGCGTCGAGCGCCGGCTGCTGGATGGGAGCGAACCGCCGCTGCGCATCGCGGTGCTGGCGAAGAACGAGTACTACATCGACTCGCTGTTCACCGTAGCCACACCCACCATGACTGATGTGCGCGCACACATCCCGTGGACGGTGCGCGCACAGCGCTAGACCAGCGGCCCCTCGAGCATCTCGGTGACCAGCGCCGCGATCGCCGAGCGCTCCGAACGCATCAGCGTCACGTGCCCGAAGAGCGCATGCCCCTTGAGCTGCTCAACCACCGCGGCGACACCGTCATGGCGTCCCACGTGGAGGTTGTCGCGCTGGGCCACGTCGTGGGTGAGCACCACCTTCGAGTTCTGTCCGATACGCGAGAGCACCGTAAGCAGCACGTTGCGCTCCAAGGACTGCGCCTCGTCCACGATCACAAAGGAGTCATGCAGCGAACGCCCGCGGATGTGGGTCAGCGGCAAGACTTCGAGCATCCCCCGCTCGAGAACCTCGTCGATCACGTTCTTGGACACGATGGAGCCCAGGGTATCGAAGACCGCCTGAGCCCACGGTCCCATCTTCTCTCCCTCGGAGCCCGGCAGATAGCCAAGTTCCTGGCCGCCCACCGCATAGAGCGGTCGAAACACGGTGATCTTGCGGTGTTCCCGGCGTTCGAGCACCGCTTCCATCCCCGCGCACAAGGCCAGCGCTGACTTGCCGGTGCCTGCGCTGCCGCCCATCGATACGATTCCGACATTCGGATCCATCAATAAATCCAGTGCGATGCGTTGTTCGGCGCTGCGCCCATGCAGCCCGAAGGCCTGCTGGTCCCCGCGCACCAGCTTGACCGTGTCGGCCGAGACCTTGCGGGCCAGCGCACTGCCGCGCGGCGAGGTAATCACGTAGCCGGTGTTCACCGGAGAATCTTTCGCCTCGGGAAGATCGGTGAGCCGCTCGGTGTCGTAGAGCCTTGCCATCTTCGATTCATCGAGTTCCAGTGATTCCACCCCGCTCCATTCCGAGGAAGCGATCAGCTCGTTGCGGTACACCTCGGCGTGGATGCCGATGGCCGAAGCCTTGATGCGCATCGGCAGGTCCTTGGTCACCAAGGCCACGTCCTGGCCTTGGTCGAGCAGGTGCTTGGCTACCGCCAGGATGCGGGTGTCGTTGTCTCCCGAGCGCATCCCCAAGGGAAGCACCTCGGAGGCGATGTTATTCAGCTCGATGCGCAAGGTACCTCCGGCATCGGAAACCGGAACCGCATCCGCCAAGCCGCCATGGCTGGCGATCAGCTCGTCGAGCAGGCGCAACGCTTGGCGGGCGAAGAAGCCCAGGTCAGGGTCCTTGCGCTTGTGTTCCAGCTCGGTAATGACTGTCAACGGGATCACCACATGGTGTTCCTCGAAGTGGAACATCGCTTTCGGGTCCGACAGCAACACCGAGGTGTCGATGACGTAAGTTCGGACAACCGAGTCGGTAGTTCGGGTCATAGCAGCGCACCCATTCTCGAATCCGGCGTGGGGGAATCTCCCCACGCTTCAGTGGGAAGTTCCGCCACCGGATGCCAAGGGTGACCCACGAATTGCTCCGGGGAAACGCCGCATCTGGTCATCTAGTGAGGAACCTTTCGGTCAGCCGGGACTGTGTCATCCCGCCATATTCTCACCATAGACCGCAAAGGGCTCCAGTAGGTTAAGCGCAAGTATCATTTTTTTGAACGCTAGATACTTGGCATTTCACTGGGCTATCAAGCGCCGAACCGGCGCTGGCGGTCTGCGAAGTCGCGTAGCGCGCGGAGGAAATCGACGCGCCTGAAGTCCGGCCACAACGCTTCGCAGAAATAAAACTCGGAGTAGGCACTCTGCCAGGTCAAGAATCCGCTGAGCCGTTGTTCACCGCTGGTGCGTATCACCAGGTCGGGATCCGGCTGCCCCTTGGTGTACAGGTATGACTCCAGCTCATCGATGCATAGCGACTCGCTTACCGATTCCAGCGAACGTCCGTGCTCCGCTGCATCGTGCAGCAATGACTTGATCGCGTCGATAATTTCCCGCCGGCCGCCATAGCCGATAGCGACATTCACGTGCACCCCGGTGCGGTGTGCCGTGATCGTTTCCAGGGCCGATAGCTTCGTGGCAAGTTCTTCGGGCAACAGATCCAGCGCACCGACTTGCTGCACCTTGACCTGGTTGGTCTCCCCCAACCGATCCAGGGTGTTGCCGATGACCTTGAGCAGGTCGCGCAGTTCGCTGGGTTCGCGGTTCAGATTGTCGGTGGAGAGCATGTAGAGGGTGACGACCTTGATTCCCAGGTCCTCGCACCATTCAAGGAATTCAAGGATCTTGTCTGCTCCGGCCTGATGGCCGGCAAGGGTCGGGCTTCCGGCAAGCTTTGCCCACCGGCGATTACCGTCAACCATCACCCCAATGTGGTGCGGAAGCTTGTCACTGGGCAACGACTTCGCTAGGCGCCGTTCGTAGAAACGGTACACCAGAGAGGGAAATCGCACCTGGTTCCTCGCTTTCGCACACAATCAAAGAATTCTTCTAACTAAATCTATCGTGTTTCGCCGCGTGCCCGGTGCATCCAACCGGGCCGGCTCAAGGGTTATTGACCACGCAGCATCCGCAAGAATGCGTCTACTCCGGTCACCGGAAGGTTGCACAATTGGAGCCTGCAGGGCTGGATTTGCAGGCTCTGCACGTCCTTGGACGCTTCGCCGGCGCTCCTGGCTTCGATCCCCAGTCCCTTGCAAAGCGCCCGTAATCTCACGCGTTCCGCGTTGCTGCCTCCGGTGAAATTCACATAATGCACCGTCGCGTCGAGCACCGCTTGCACCTCTAGCGCGGTTGCCACCTGGGTGGGCGCTTCGCCGGCGAGCGCCGAAGCGTGCGCACTGAGCTTGCCTGCCTGCTCAAGCCGGTCGGCGCCCAGCGCATCGAAGCTCCCGTCCGCCATGCTCTGCAGCGCCTGGCGCGCCATGGCCTTGGCGTAGAGCGCCCCGGCGGCGGGGATGGCATCATCGAGTACCGTGACCGGTGCGATATTTGCGCGCTGCTTGCTCAGCCGTGCATCTAGGCTGACGGTATCTCGTGGGATCCCGGTTTCGGGATCGAGGAAGCTCGCAGCACGCTCAAGCAGCACCCCGGCGCGCTCTTGCCATGTGGCACGCTTAGGGCTTTGGCCCAGCGCCAGAAACCCCAGGGCGAGGGCAGCATAGTCCTGCAAGGTCCCCTCGTTGCCGGCCGCCGGCTGACCGGCGAAGCTGACTCGGGCAAGGGTCCTAGTCTGCGCGTCCCAGTGAACCTCCCAGAGCGTGGTCGCCACCTGCTCGGCAAGTTCTCCGAGCCACGGGTCGGCGAGCAGTTCGCCCGCCTCCGCGAGGGCCTCGATCGCCAGCCCGTTCCATCCGGCAATGATTTTCTCATCTCGCCCCGGACGTTCGCGAGCGGCCCGCAGGATGCGCAGCTGCTCCTTGAAGGCCTCCCAGATCTCGACCTGGTCGTTTGCCGGCGCCTCGGTCAACGACAGGTGGAAGTAGCCGGGATCTTCGGCCACCGCCGCGAGCCGCACCAGACCCGCAGGCAGCTCCACTCCCGCCCGGCGCAGCGCCTCGGCGCATTCTTCCCGGGTGAAGGTGTAGGCCGCTCCCTCGACGCTTTTTCCGGCACGCATTGAATCCGCATCCAACGAGGCGGCCAACGCACGATGCGCTTCGCCTTCCGCTCCGGTCAGCAGCTCGGCGGACAAGAATTGCGCGGTATCCAGCGCCGCCTGCCGGGACAGCTGCGCAAGCTGCGCTGCACGCACCGACTCCGCGGTGTCCTGTGCCGCCAACTCTTCGGCAAAGACTGCGGTGCGCGCACACAGGGAGAGCAAACCCGCATTGTCGTAGAGCATTTTTTCAAAGTGCGGGACCGCCCAGTGCTCATCCACGCAGTAGCGGGCGAACCCGCCGGCCAGATGATCGCGCAGACCGCCAAGCAGCATCGCCTCGATGGTAGTCGCCAGCGCATTGAACCCTTCAGCGCTGCGCTCGGGGTTCAGCATCACCGTGCGCCACAGGGTTTTTAGCGCCCAGCTCGGTGGGAACTTGGGCGCCGGGGTGAATCCACCTTCGGGTTTGGTCGCGGTAATCCAATGCGTGCTCGCGACCGCAAGCGCCTCGGCTACCGGAGAGGTGCTCGGCAGGGTCAGTAGTGTCCCTTGCCGGGAGCCAAGTTCGGCCAGATGGTTGGCGAGCATATCGGCCTGCTCTTCCAGCCCTTCACGGCGTTCCTCCCAGGCCTGATGCACCGCGTCGAGCAGCTGGGCGAAGGAAGGAATCTTCCCCCGGGGTTCGCGGGGGTAATAGGTGCCGGCGTGGAAGGCCCTCCCGTCGGGCAGGGTGAAGATCGTCATGGGCCAGCCGCCGGAACCCGTCAAGGCTTGAGTGGCCATCATGTAGGTGTCATCCACCAACGGGTGTTCCTCGCGGTCCACCTTGATCGCGACAAATCGGTCATTCAATTTTCCAGCAATCCCAGGGTCATCAAAGGATTCGTGGCTCATCACGTGGCACCAGTGGCAGGCCGCATAGCCGATGGAGAGCATTACCGGAACATCCCGCAGCCGGGCCTGCTCAAAAGCCTCATCACCGTAGGGCCACCAGTCAACGAGCTGGTGCGAGTGCTGACGCAGGTAGGCAGAGGAGCTTGTGGCGATTCGTTGTCCCATAGCGCCATTCTGCCCCATGAGGATTAGAGCTCACCTGCAAACGTGGCCAAAGGCAAAATCGGTTTGCTAGGCCACACTGCGTTCCCGCATGGCCCGCCCGATCAGAAACGGAAAGCCTCGTGCCGGGCGCACCAAAAATTTGGCGCACACGGCACGAGGCCTTGATCCAACTGCCGTGAAGCTTAGCTGTCTTCGGAAGCTTTCGGATCTACCGGATCGGTAGATTCTTGGCGTGGCTGGTTCTCGCCCTTAATCATCAGCTCATTCTGCTTAGCCTCGGCTTCCGAGGCGTAGCGCACGCGGCGTACGCGGCGCACCATGTCGCGAATGAGGAAGATTACTGCCAGTGCCAGAAACGCGGTGAACACGAACCCGAGGAAACCCGGGCCATAACTGTTCTCGTCCAAGTTTTCGTTCTGCACTTTGGTGCTCGCAACCAGCATGGTCGCGTAGATCGCATTCACGGTGTGGGGACAACTCTTTTCTGGGACTGGTTGGTACTTAGCTCTATCTTAGTCCGGCAAACAGATCTGTTTCGGGCAACTCGGTGGCAACCTTCGAGGAGATCAGCGTGTAGTCCTCCCACGGCCATGACTCGGCATAGATGTGCTCGGGGACCGCGAAGAAGAAACCTTCCGGGTCAATCTGGGTTCGGTGCGCTAGCAAGGCCTGATCGCGCAGCGTGAAGTAGTCTGCGCAGTGCACCTGGGTGGTGGTCGTATGTGGCGAAACCCACTTGAACATTTCGTTCTCTTCGTCGTTTTCCCACATGGCAACACGTTCGGTGTACGGAGATTCGTAGCCAGCTTCCAGCATTGCGTAGTGCAAGGTGCGGAAGCGGTCAGAGGAGAACGCACGGTCGAAGTAGAGCTTGTCCACTTCCCAAGGTTCACCGAGCTCGGGGTACATCTCCGGGTTTCCGGCTTGTTCGAAAGCGAAGGTGGCGACCTTGTGGCTTTGGATGTGGTCCGGGTGCGGGTATCCGCCATTCTCGTCGTAGGTGGTAATCACGTGCGGACGGAATTCGCGGATCAGCTTGATGACACCAGCTGCCGCGATTTCCACCGGCTGCAGTGCGAACGCGCCGAAAGGCAGTTCCGGCAACGGCTCTCCCTCGGGCAGGCCCGAGTCGACGTATCCTAGCCAGCGGTGTTTAACCCCGAGTACCGCGGCGGCTTCAGCCATCTCCGTGCGGCGCACGCCGGGCAGGTCACGATGCGCGTGGGCCAGTTCCCCGACCGCAGCGTTGAGAATGTCACCGCGTTCACCGCCGGTGCAGCTGACGACCATGACCTCGGCGCCGGCTTCAACATAGGCGGCCATGGTGGCAGCCCCCTTTGAAGACTCGTCGTCCGGGTGGGCATGAATTGCCATGAGACGCAGCCCCTGGGACGGCGCTAACTTCTTCACGTCGTGAATCTCCACGTAAAATCTTCCTTCTGCACTGTGAACAGGCCGGTATGCCGTCATGGCATACCATCAATGACAACTCTCACGTAGACCCGAGTTATTCCCTGAACCGCCTGCCGGTAGACTAAGAGATACCTCATAGATAGCGGCAGAGAGTGGTACAGGGTAAGCGATGTCTGATCCAAGCTTAACGGCTCGATACAACAACCCCAAGAAACGCCCGCTGTCCAAGCGCACCCGCTTCCTGCTCATCGGTGGCGCGCTGACCGTCGGTGTCGCCGGTGCGGCGTATATCGGATTCGCAAACTTCAGTGCCATAACCGCGCAGGACATCGAATTTTCGGTTGCCTCGCCAGCTCAGGCGACCGCGGTGATCGAGGTCGAATACAATTCCAAGCACCGTGTGCAGTGCGATGTGAGAGCGCTGAACGAGTCCAAGGCTACCGTTGGCTTTACCAGCATCGCGCTTGAATCCGCCGATCCGGGTCAGCTGACTACCCAGCGCATCACGGTGCCGCTGCGTACCGATAACCTTGCCGTCACCGCTGGGGTAGAGGCTTGCTACAAGGTCCCGAACGATTTCTCCGAGTAACAATTAGCTCGTTCTTCTTCCCTCAGAGCTGAATCTATTGGGATTATTTCCCAAACACGACTATTATCGTTGGAAAGTACGTTTAACCCCGCATCGGTTTGTGCGCCTAGTTGAAAAGCAACTGGGACAGGAGCCTAGCGGGGTCTTTGCTTGCATCCGCCGAAATTCGACAGATCGCCAATTCGTACCGAATCTGACTTCTTCAACGCCACCGCATGGTGGCGTTCGGCTTTGCCGTCCACCTCGGACGGTTAACAGAAGAAGTCCCTGACAGACCAAAGGAAGTACAACGTGAGCACCAACAGCAACGAACCTGTCGTGTGGCTGACTCAGGAGGCCTTCGACCGCCTTCAGAACGAACTGACCTTCCTCTCCGGCCCAGGCCGCACCGAAATCGTTGCCCGCATCGAGCAGGCACGTTCGGAGGGTGACCTCAAGGAGAACGGCGGCTACCACGCTGCTCGTGAGGAGCAAGGCAAGGCCGAGGCCCGCATCCTTTATCTCAAGGACCTTCTGCGCCGCGCCCACGTAGGCGAAGCGCCCGCAGATGACGGAGTGGTCGAACCAGGCATGCTGGTGGGTGCCACCATCGCTGGTGATGAGACCACCTTCCTGTTCGGTTCCCGTGAGGTTGCCGGCGACAGCGACCTTGAGGTGTACTCGGAGCAGTCCCCAATCGGCAAGGCAGTGCATGGCAAGAAGGTTGGCGACAAGCTGACCTACACCGCACCCAACGGCCGCGATATCGCCGTGGAGATCATCTCCGCCACGCCATACGAGGGCTAGTCCCCTACGCATCAAAAGCAGCTGGCCTGACACTTGAAAAAGTGTCAGGCCAGCTGCTTTTCATCTGTACTTTCGAAATTAGGCTACCGAGCCGCCAGCGCTGTTCGTGATGTGCGGGTCAAAGCCCTCGGCACGCAGATTATCCAGCACATGCTCGGAATGCTTATGGCCCTTGGTTTCCAAATCGATGGTGATCGCTACATCGCCCATGGACAGCGAGCCGCCGATGCGCGTGTGGTCCAGACGAGTCACATTTGCATCCGATTCGGCGATGACCCGCGAGATGGTCGCCAACGCACCTGGACGGTCCGGCAGCATGATGCGCACGGTCAGGAAACGACCGGCTGCGTTTAGACCACGCTGGATCACCTTGAGCATCAGCAGCGGATCGATATTTCCGCCCGAGAGGATCACCACGGTAGTCGCCGGGTCAATTCCATGGGCTTTCAAACGGTCCTCCAGCAGGGCCGCGACGCCTACGGCACCAGCCGGCTCCACCACCAGCTTATTGCGCTCCAGCAGCACTACCAGCGCCTGCGCCAGCGCATCTTCGGAGACCGTCACCACGTCATCAACGAGTTCCTTGATGATGGCAAACGGCAACTGCCCCGGCTTGCCCACCGCGATGCCATCAGCGATGGTGTGCACCGTGTCCAAGGGCACCAGTGCATCCGCGGCCAGCGACGGAGGGTACGCGGCGGCATTTTCTGCCTGCACGCCGATCACCTTGATGTCGCGGCCCAGCTGACGAGCTTTCTCCTTCAATGCAATGGCCACACCTGCCAGCAGGCCGCCGCCGCCCACGCCCATCAGCACGGTCTCCACTTCCGGAAGCTGCTCCAGGATTTCCAGGCCAATAGTTCCTTGGCCGGCAATGATGTCGGGGTGGTCGAAGGGGTGCACAAACACCGCACCGGTTTCATCGGCAAAACGTTGCGCCTCGGCCAGCGCCTGATCGACGGTGTCCCCATGCAGCACCACTTGCGCGCCGTGGTCTTGGGTGGCCGCAAGCTTCGGCAGCGCCACCCCGCGCGGCATGTAGATGCGTGCTTTAATTCCTAGATGCGCCGCCGCTTGGGCCACACCCTGCGCATGGTTGCCTGCCGAAGCGGCCACCACTCCGCGGGCCTTCTCTTCGGCGCTGAGCTTTGACATGCGTACATAGGCGCCACGGACCTTGAAGGAACCCGCGCGTTGCAGGTTCTCGCACTTCAAGAACACCTCGGCGCCTGCATGCAAGGAAAGTACCCGCGAATGCTCGATCGGGGTGCGGGCGATCACCGGTTCGAGCACTTGTGCTGCGTGCTCGATATCAGCCAAGGTGACAGGTAGTTCAGGCTTGCTGCTCATCTATTCCTCATTTGCGAAGTTCTCGGTGCGCCGGCTCACCGGCGGTTGTTCGGGGGAAGTTTCGGTGGGCTGCTCTGGAGGGGCGTGAGGATCCTCGCCAACCCCATATTGTTCGCGGACGAACGGGTCATCGTCCCATCCGCGCCGAGCTAGGTATTTCACCACCGAATTCAATACGGCCATGATCGGTACGGCGAACAGCGCTCCGGGGATGCCAGCCACCATGGCTCCGCCGGCGACTGCGAGCACCACTGCCAGCGGATGCAGGCTCACCGCCTTGCCCATGATCAGCGGTTGCAGGATGTTCGATTCGGCCTGCTGAACCAGCAACACCACGCCAAGCATGATCAGCGCGTTGATCCAACCGTTGGCGACCAGCGCCAGGAGCACCGCCAATGCGCCGGTAACCAGCGCGCCGATGATCGGGATGAAGGAGCCAACGAAGACGATCACGCCCAGTGGCATCGCTAGCGGAACGCCCAGGAAGAACGCGCCAAAGCCAATGCCCACCGCGTCAATGAAAGCCACCAGCAGCTGCACGCGCACGTAGCGCACCAGAGAGAACCAGCCGCGGCTCATCGCGCCGTCCATGGCGGGACGGGCGCGAAGAGGCAGCAGGTTGATCAGGAACAGGCCGATCTTCCGTCCATCGAGGAGCAGGAAGATCAGCGTGAACAGGGCCAGCAGGACTCCGGTGACGATCTGGCCGAGCGCCGAACCCCAGCTGATCGCTTCGCTCAAGATATTCGTGGCGTTCGAGCGTAGCTGGCCTAACGCGTCATCGATGACGTTTTGCAGGTCGTCATTGGTTAGCTGCAGGGGGCCATTAAAAAGCCAATCCTGGACCTGTTCCAGCCCTGCGATCGACTGGTTCCACAGTGCTGCGAACCCGGCGGAAAGGCGCTGGCCGGCCATCGATAATCCGCTCACCACCAACGCGAGGAAGCCAAGCACTGTGAATCCCACGGCCAATCCGCGCGGCACCGCCAACTTACGATTCAGCACGTTGACGATAGGGGATAGCAGACCGCTGATCAGTGCGGCGATCATCACCGGGATCAGCAGCAAAGACAGCTGCGACAGGAGCCAGACAATCGCGCCTACGGCGGCGGCCACCACGAGGAAACGCCAGGACCACCAGGCCGCTAGCCGCACCCCATAGGGCATGTCATCCGCATCATGGAAATCCACGTTCGCTGAGCGTGGAGTCGGTCCCGGGCTGGTTTTAGCTGGTAGCACCACTCGGAACCGGCGCAGTCGCGACAGCCGGTTACTCTTCATTTCTCTAAGTTACCGTGAGTTCCGCGCCGCACCGGGATCCATGTCGGTATTGTGACACAAAAAACAGAACCAGTGCCCGTATTGGGCACTGGTTCTCAAAATCTATTCCAATATGGTTATTACTCTTCGCGCAGAATAGCCAGAATGCGCAGAATCTCGGTGTAGAGCCAGACCAGGGTCATGGTCAGGCCGAAGGCACCGCGCCAAGCCATGATGGCCGGGGCACCCTGGCGGGAAAGCTCCTCGATCATGGTGAAGTCGGAAACCAGCGCGTAGGTCGCAAGCAGGACCGCAACGACACCGATGATGACGCCGAGCATACCGCTGCGCATGCCGAACATGCCGTCAACCGTACCGGTCATCATCATGACCATATTGACCAGCGAGAAGACCACCATGCCGATCATCGCGATCATGAACATCTTGTTCAGCTTCGGGCTCATCCGGTACTTGCCCGAGCGGTACAGCGCCAAGGTCACGCCGGCGACGCAGAAGGTCGCGACGACCGCCTGGATTGCGACACCCGGGTATAGCCCGTTCAGGAACTGCGACAAGCCGCCGAGGAACAAGCCCTGGGCTACTGCGTACAAGAGAATGAGTGCCGGCGATGGCTTCTTCTTGAACACGTTGACCAGGCCCAGCACGAAACCGACCAGTGCGCCTGGCAACATCAGGATTGGCACTGCCCAGCCCGCTGCGGCGCCAAGCACAACAAGTCCCAAGGTAAGGATGGTCTTGTTGATGGTGTCACCGACCGTCATGCGACCGGTGTCGTGGCTAGTGGCCGATGGCTGCTGGTACATGCCCTGCAACTGGTCGGCGCTGAGGTTGCCGGATTCGTGGAATCCGACCGGACTGCCTGCATTGGAGCCAGTGCCCCAGTTTGCAGACTGGTTCTTGGAACCGAAGATCGGGTTACCGCTCAACCTGAATTCCCCCATAAGTCGTTTGTTCAAGCACAAGCCCATCGCCTGTGTCCTGCTACCGATCTTATTTGGGTTTGCTGTGAATCGGCTCAGCCATAGGGATGATATCGATATATTTGGCCTGAATTATGCCTAGAGCGTGTGCATCTTCCGCTTCGCTTCATGGTTAGGCCGCTAGCCACGTTAATTGCGAGCGACAGAACTTCAATCCCATCCCCTTTGACCCCGGCAGCATGGGGGAATTTTTGCCTGCAGCGTCGCAATGCAGAGCCAGAGGGAATCGCCTCGTGGAGATGGCCTCCTGCAAGTGGCGGCCCCGCCGATAGCAATGGCCTTGTGTGGTTTCAGTACCGTCCGATGCGGAAAACTAGGCCGTCCTGGCTTGCTTCCGCGCGATTCATGCACTCTTGATGCGATCCATTTTTCTGCATTGGCAATGGCGCGGCGAATTCCAACGTGTTTTTTCGAGGGCTGGGCTACGGGGGAAATTGAATCCTGGCGTTCGCCAATACCCGGCATGCTCGACGTCGCCATAGCAACCCGGGGCCGGGACGTACAGTCGTTGGAACGCGTTGCTTGGGGCCTCATGAGCCAATCCAAGTGGCAGAATCCAGCTCTGGAATTTGTTCCTGAGCTCCGCGGAACCAGGACGCTTCAGCGTCGTCTGCACTCGGTCGGTGGCCGAAGGACTGATAGAGATCCGCTTTGCCAGAATCGACAAGTCAACTGCAAAGCACCAGTATTCAAGCAAAGCAAAGGCCGCTACTTCCCCGTGTTTACAGGTAAGTAGCGGCCCTTTCACAGGTGCCCCCAGTGGGACTCGAACCCACAAGCCTTTCGGCAGCTGATTTTAAGTCAGCCGTGTATGCCAATTCCACCATGAGGGCAAGACTCTAAAATCTTACGCGATCAGATCGTAAAATCTGAAATTCCCGCATCGATCAGTGCCACAGGGGCCAGAAGTAGCTTCCGGCCCCTGTGGCGGTCATTCGTCGATCAAAACAGCTTACTTCGCTGAAGTAGCCTTCTTGGGATTAGCCGATTCTTCGAAGGCCGCGCGAGGGGTCTCCAAGTTGTTCAGCTGCACCGCGTCGCGCGAGAAGAACCAAGCAACCATCCAGTCGCCCAGGACGCGGAACTTGCGCTCGAAGGTTGGCATGGCCATACCGTGGTATCCGCGGTGTGCCATCCAAGCTGGCCAGCCCTTGAGCTTCAGGCCAACTACCTTGGCGACGCCCTTGTTCTGGCCGAAGCCTGCAACTGCGCCGAGGTTCTTGTGCTTGTACTCCTTGATGGTGCCTACGCCGTAGCGCGATGCATACAGGTTCTTCGCCAGCAGCTTGGCCTGGCGCACTGCGTGCTGTGCGTTCGGCACGCAGGTGCCATCCGGCAGACCGCCGGTGACGTCCTTCACGGCCGAGATATCGCCGGCAGCCCAGGCGCCGTCCAACGGGTTGCCGTTCTCATCCTTGATCCGCAGATCGGTGCGGGTCTCGATGCGGCCGCGCTGTTCGATTGGGAAATCGGTGGAGCGCACCATCGGGTTCGCCATGACACCGGCGCACCAGATCAAGGTGTCTGTGCCGAATTCGCCGGCTGGGGACTTGTCTGCCATATTGATCAGCTGCAGGTTTCCGTCGGTGGCATCTGCCAGCGAGGTGTTCAGCAGGACCTCGATACCGCGGCTGCGCAAGTGGTCAACAACCCACAAGGCCTGCTCTTCGGTAACTTCCGGCATGATGCGGCCCATCGCCTCAACGAGAACAAAGCGGACTTCCTTCTCATCGACGCGGTCGTTGAGCTTGACCAGGTGACGAGCCATGTCTTCAAGCTCGGCAATGGTTTCGATGCCAGCGAAGCCGCCACCAACCACAACGAAGGTCAGCGCGCGCTTGCGTGCAACCGGATCGGTCATATTCGCTGCGGACTCTATGCGTTCGGCAACCTTGTTGCGCAGTGCTACCGCTTCTTCGATGGTCTTCAGTCCGATGCCTGCATCGCCCAGTCCCGGAATCGGGAAGGTGCGGGTGATGGCGCCAGCGGACATCACGATATCGGTGTATTCCAGCTCGAATTCTTCACCGCTGACCGGGGCGACAACAGCCTTCTTGCTAGCGTGGTCAATGCTCAGCACGCGGCCATTAACCAGCTCGGAGTGCTTCAGGTGCGCACGGTGGGAGACCACCGCGTGGCGTGGTTCGATATTGCCACCTGCAACTTCTGGCAGGAATGGCTGGTAAGTCATGTATGGGTTCGGGTCTACGACGGTGACGATGCCACCGTGGTCCTTGACCTTCTTCTGCAACTTCATCGCGACGTAAAGGCCAACATAGCCACCGCCAACGACAAGAATGCGCGGACGCTTCTGGGAGCTTTCGATGATCGACATACTCTTGATTCTACGCGGAATATCGGAGTTAGTGAAAACATTCACTAACTTTCTCTGTTGCCTTCGTCTCTCCGCCCGCACAAGTTCCTGCCGCGGCGGAGCGCACCGGGAGAATTCCGCGCTTTCCAGCTGAAAACCTACCCTGGAAACGGTCATCGGACACCGGGCGCCTACCGCCACGGGTTAACCCGAACTGGCGGTGAGCCAAAGGAGTTCTATCTCCTTTGGCTCACCGCCAGCAACAAGTTTCGGCTACTTATCGTCTTCCGGGATTTCGTCGAATAGATCGCGCCCATCGCCCGACTTGCCGACCTGCAATTTACTCAGGGCCGCGAGCTCGGCTTCACGGATTTTCTTTTGCCGTCGGGCACGAATTCCTACCTGCGCTCCCCCGCCGAGGAGTACCAGCACCAGCAGGATTCCACCGCCGAGCACAATCACCGGCTGCAGTGCCGGGGCCGAGTCATCGGGAAGGATCGGTTCGGGAGCCGCTACGGGATCCAGCGTCGACTTCTCCATGGAGACCCCTGGATCCGGCGCCTCGGTCTTTTCATCTGAATTTCGGCGATGGATCCGAATCCACTCGGTAATGGTGTTCATCGGATTAGTCTCGGCCACCGGCACATTTGCGGTCAGCGCCGCGTGCGCATCGATAATGCCGTAACCGTACAGATTGTCCACACCGGCCGCGCCGGTGTCCTTGGCGGTCTGCAGGATTCGGTTGATCACCTGTGGCGCTTTCATCTCCGGATGCTCGGCGCGAATCAGCGCGGCCACGCCGGCGACCAGCGGCGCAGCGCCCGAGGTACCGGACCAGCGGGCGTATCCGCCGCCGGGCAGGCCTCCGACGAGCTGTTCGGCGGGAGCGGCGACACCGATGGAGATACCCTCGGTGGAGGAATCCTTCGAAGCCTTGCCCGACTCATCGACCCCGGCGACCGTCAGCACGCCGGGGATCGTTGCCGGGGCACCGACCTGGCTCATCCCGCCCGAACGGTTGCCCGCGGCGGCCACGATGACCACATCCTTGTCCTCCGCGTACTTGAACGCGTCATCCCAGCTTTCGGGCCACGCCGGCGAGGTGGAGCCAAGGGACATGTTGATCACCTTCGCGCCGGAATCAACTGCCCAGCGCACCGCCTTGGGGATCTGCTCCTCGACGGGAATGCCCGAAGGGTTTTCCCCGCCCATCCACAAGGACACCGAAAGCAGATCGGCTTCCGGAGCGACGCCGAGCACTCCGTCATTGCCCGCACGCAGGGGCGGCACCTTCTCGTATTCGGGTTCCTCGGGGACTTCTACCGGCTCTTCGTCGTCCGCTTTGTCTTCATTTTTTTCTTCGGCGTTCTTCTTCGCGCGTTCCCACGCGGCCTTCAGCCGTTCGTTCTCGGACTTGATCCGCTCAATCTCTTGCTTATTGTTGCCGCGCCCGCCCAGCAAGGTGGCCACCAGGGTGCCGTGCTCGCTCATCACACCGATCGGCCTATCGCCCTTAGGCCCGCCGGAACCAGACATGTCCGCCCCGCCGGCGATCGCGCCCTTCAGATCAGGGTGGCTGGTATCGATGCCGGTATCGATGATAGCGACCTTGACGCCTTTGCCCTTGGTGACCTTGTGCGCCTCGGTAATGCCCTGGGCCGCCAACCAGTATTCGCTGCTGCGGATATCGTCCGCATGGGCCGGAGCGGCGCCAAGCACCGTAGCCCCGGCCAGTAGCGCCGCCAACACGGCAGCCAACAAGGTACGCGCCGCGACGGGCTTGCCGGTAGTCAAGTGACCCACGATCATCTCCTCGCAAGGGGCTCCGGCATGCCGGGCCAGTAGGGCTAGAACTGCAGTTGGCTAGTTACGCGCGGCCGAGGCCGTGATTCCATCGAGAATATCGTGCTCCGAGGCGATCAACGTCATCGGACGGTTCTGGCTGGCTCGTTCGAGGTAACCCAGAATGCGTTCCACGATCAACGCGCCGGCCTGAATCACATCCACGCGTCCCGGATGCATGAAGCCCAACGCCTCGCGTTCCGCACGGCTATAGGAGAGCATTTCACCGGTGGCTCGGCGCATCTGCGGGAAGGAAAGCTGGGCGCCGTGGATGGCTGCCGAATCATAGGCGCTCAACTTCAGCGCCTGCGCGGTGAGGGTGGTAAAGGTACCGGCCACCACGATCACCGTATCCACACGGGACACATCGACTCGGCCGTCCAGCGTGGCCAGCGTGTCATCGATGAACTCGATCGCCCCGTCGCGGTCGGCAAAGCGTTCGGTCACCCGCACGCAACCCATATCCAGCGAGGCCGCGGCCAGCGGTCCGGAATCGTCACCGAGGACAAATTCGGTGGAACCGCCGCCAAGATCAATGACCAGCAGCTGGCCGTCCTTGGCGTGGCGCACCGAGGCCGCGCCGGTAAAGGACAGGCTCGCTTCTTCATCCCCGGTGATCACCTCGGGGCTCACGCCCAGGATGCCGGTGACGGTGGACAGGAAGACCTCGCGGTTCGAGGCATCACGCGCCGCGCTGGTCGCCGCAAAACGGATCTGCTGGACTGAATGCTCATCGCACAGTGCCTTGTACTCGCGCACCGCGGCGAAGGTACGTTCCAAAGCTTCGGGAGCGAACCCGCCGGTGGCGTCCACGTCCTGGCCCAGCCGAACCACGCGCATGGTGCGCACGACGTCACGCAGCTGCACGCCGTCGGGCTCAACGGTGGCATCCGCAATCAGCAGGCGGATGGAGTTCGTCCCGCAGTCGATTCCCGCTACGCGCATCAGGCTTGATCCGCTTCGGTGGCTTCGCGCTCGGCACGCTTGCGTGCGCGCTCGGCGCGTTTCACTGCCGGGTCAACTCGCTCTTGGGTCTTCACATGGCGCGATCGATCCAGGCTCGGAGCCGCGCCGGTGGTATCCCAGGCGCCTTCGCAGAAGCATTTGTCCTTGGTCCACCATTCCGCGATCCCCGCGATGGCCTCGTCACCCAGCGGGTTCACGCCCTCGCCGGCCGCCAGCGAATGCCCCACGAGCACATGCAGGCACTTCACCCGGCTCGGCATGCCGCCGGCCGAGACGCCGTCGATCTCCGGGACCGCCCCGGTGCCCGAACGCTCGCCGATCGCCTCGCGGTTCGCCAGATAGGACTCGTGCGCCGACACATAGTCGGCGGCCAGCTGCGAATCCTCGCCCAAGCGATCGTTCATGGCGCCCATCAGCCCGGCGGCTTCCAACCGGGACACCGCGGCGGTGATGACCGGATGCGCCAGGTAGTAGGTGGTCGGGAAGGGGATGCCGCTGGAAAGCCGCGGGGCGGTGGTCGCCACCAGCGGATTGCCGCACACGCAGCGTGCACCGATCTCCACCACATCGCGTACCGGACGGTTCAGCTGGCGGCTGAGCGTATCCAGGTCCTGCTCGCTGGGAACACGTCCGGCGGCATCGAGGGCTTCGCGGATTGGCTTATCAGTCAAGTTATCGTCTTTTCGCGTCGTGTGGTTCGTCCCTGGTGCAGGGAGCCGGTAAGTTATCAGTCGGTCGCCGAGCGATGCACCGAATCGAGCAGCGCATCAACCCATGGAAGATCGGCGCGCACCTCATAGGTGCTGCCATTGCTTGTTTGGACTTCTTCCTCAGCTGGAAGTTCGCCCACCACCTTGTACAGCTTTTCGCCCGGCATCACCAAGTTTATCCGTTCGCGGGCCTGCTGCTTGATATACAGCGGGTCGTCCCAACGTGCGATCTCGGCCTTCAGATCGTCGCGCTGCTGCTCCTTCGCGCTGATCGAGGCACGCAGTTCGTTGATTTCGGTCATTTGGGTGCGGTAGAAGTTCACCGTGGGCACCAGCATCACGGCGAAGAACGCGAGCACTACCAGCAGTGCGGCCACGCGTCCGGAGAAGCGATGGGCCGCCACCGGTTCGCCGGCTGGCAGCTGGCTGTGTGCCTCGGCCTTCTCCCCCGGCTTGCGGCGGACTGCGGCGGAGAACTTCACCCGGTCATCGCGGCGGCGTTCGCTCTGCTTCTCCTTGGCACGTTCGCGCAGCGGCGCCTTCGGTTTCCCCGCGGCGGGCTTGGCTGGCCGCGGCGCCGCGGGCGCGCCAGAAGAACCGGTGCCAGCTGTTTTGCGTTCCGGGGATGGAGCCGTCCGCGCCCTGCGCGCCGCCGGAGCATTCCTTTTCGCGCTTGGTACCACGTGCAACGCGTCGGTGGCTGGCTCCGCCTGGTGGGCCCCACTGGTTTCACTGCGCGCGCCGGCTGCCGGTGCTTCGTCTATTTCGCTACGTTCACCGGAGTCAGCTTCCGGTTTCCCGGTGCTTGCTGGGGTGTTTCGTCGCGGCATGCGCGGTGGTCGCTGCGCCATACTCCCCCATTCAAACTCGTACTTCCAACGGTATCTCCATTAAATAACGATAAGCCCGTCGGTATCCAACTACCGACGAGCTTATTCGTTTTATCTGAAGATTAGCTGTTGAAACGCGGGAACGCGCTGGTTCCTGCGTAAACTGCTGCCTCGCCCAGGTCCTCTTCGATGCGCAGCAGCTGGTTGTACTTCGCTACGCGCTCGCTTCGGGCCGGGGCACCGGTCTTGATCTGGCCGGCGTTGGTGGCCACGCAGATCTCGGCGATGGTGACATCTTCGGTCTCGCCCGAACGGTGCGAGGTGATGGTGGTGTAACCGGCACGCTGGGCCATCGAGATGGCGTCCAGGGTCTCGGTGAGGGTGCCGATCTGGTTCACCTTGACCAGCAGCGAGTTCGCCGTATTGGTCTTGATGCCCTGAGCCAGGCGTTCCGGGTTGGTGACGAAGAGGTCATCGCCGACCAGCTGCACCTTGTCGCCGATGTTGTCGGTCAGGGTCTTCCACCCTTCCCAGTCGTTCTCATCCAGCGGATCCTCGATGGATACCAGCGGGAAGTCGGCAACCAGCGAGGCGTAGTAATCGCTCATCTGCTGTGCGCTGCGCGCTTCGCCTTCGAACTGGTAGGCGCCGTTCTCGTAGAACTCCGAGGAGGCCACGTCCAGCGCCAGGGCAATGTCCTTGCCCGGGGTGTAGCCGGCGCGCTTGATGGCTTCGGTGATCAGTTCCAGTGCCGCGCGGTTGCTTGGCAGGTTCGGCGCGAAGCCGCCCTCGTCGCCCAGCCCGGTGGACAGCTTCTTTTCCTGCAGTACCGACTTGAGGTTGTGGTAGACCTCGACGCCCCAGCGCAGGCCTTCGGAGAAGGTATCGGCGCCCAGCGGAGCGATCATGAATTCCTGGATGTCCACATCGGAGTCGGCGTGCGAGCCGCCGTTGAGGATGTTCATCAATGGCACCGGCAGCACGTGGGCGTTCGGGCCGCCCAGGTACTTGAACAGTGGCAGGTTGGCGCTGGCGGCCGCGGCGTTGGCCACGGCCAGGGAAACGCCCAAGATGGCGTTGGCGCCGAGCTTCGACTTGTTGGCGGTGCCGTCCAACTCGATCATCGCCTGGTCGATGGAGCGCTGGTCGGTGGCGTCCAGGCCCTCCAGCTCGTCGGCGATCTCTTCGATTACCGACCCAACGGCGCCCAAGACGCCCTTGCCGAGGTAGCGCTTCTTGTCGCCGTCGCGACGTTCCGCGGCTTCGAACTGGCCGGTGGAAGCACCGGATGGAACCGCGGCGCGGCCATGGGCACCATCGGTAAGTAGGACCTCGACCTCAACGGTCGGATTTCCGCGGGAATCAAGAATTTCGCGCGCGTGAATGGCGTCAATCAATGCCATGAGTAAGGACTCCTTGTATAAAGGGGTTGTCTAAGGGCTGGTCGATCCAGCGGTCCGATCGACCGTTGGCACCATTGCCTGTTCCCTAGCCTAGCGCTTCACCCCTTGTTAGGGCGACGTTGTTTCGCGCTTCGTTCCAGCATAATTTTTCGCCAGCGCGTCGCGCAGCACCGTTTCGGCATCCAAGCCAAGCTCCTCGGCCCGCGCCGAGAGGGCCAGCAGTTCGGAACTAAGGCTCTGCGCGTCATGCACCCGCCCCCGGATTTCGCTGGTGGGCTCCGGCAGTTTCGCGGCCCCCGCACGCCGGTGCCGGTCCAGCAGCTTTTGCGCCAGCGCCAGCGAGGGAAGACCGGCGGGAAGCCCGGCATTCTTACGCCGCGGCGCCCCGGCGCGTTCGGACTGCTTGGCCGCATCCCAAATCCGGATGATCTCAGCGATGTCCGTGGTGATCACCGGTTCGAGCCCACCCTGGGCATCGAAGACATGCCGGTTGCGGCGTTGCAGCTTGTCGGCCAACGCCTTGGCCACCTCCTGCAGGCCGAAGTGCTCCCGTTCCTCGGCGATCCGCGCATGGAGCAGGATCTGGAAGAGCAAGTCCCCGAGCTCCTCGCACAATAGCTGCGCATCCTGCGCGCCAATCGCGTCGAGCACCTCATAGGATTCCTCGATCAGGTAGGTGCGCAGGGACTCATGGGTCAACGCGCCGGTCCAGGCGCAGCGCTCCCGCAAGGTCCCGACGATCCAGATCAGCCGGTCTAATTCGCTCTCGCTTTGCATGCCTACAAGCTAATCACATGGATGCGGGCAGCCCGGGCAGACCATCGATGCTCAGCGAATTCTTCTGCGTGCGGTACTCTTCCATGCCCGCGGCGCCTTTTTTCTCGGCCTGCAGGCGCAGCAGCTCCCGTTCCCCGGCGAGCTCCATCACCGGTACTCCCCAACCGCAGGAGTCGCTGATCCGGGTGAGCTGAACCGAAATCACCGCGCGGGTGCTTGGATGCTCCGGGTGCAAGGCAACAACCTTCTCGAAGATTTCCTCGCCCGGCAGGTGAACCGCCCCGCGCCCGTGCAGGCGCACGATGCGTGGCCGGTCGTCGAAGGAATTGAACATCAGGCACACCCGGGCGTTTTCCCGGATATGCGCGATGGTTTCCACCCCGCTGCCGGTGTAGTCCACCCAGGCCACCTGGTTCGGGCCCAGCACCGAAAAGGAGTCATGCCCGCGCGGGGAGATGTTCACATGCCCTTGGTCCGATAGCGGCGCGGTGGCCACGAACCACATCGGCTGCCGTTGAATCCAGGTCTTCAGGTTCTCGTCTATGCCCTCAAAGATTTTGCCCACAAATTCGAGCATAGTGCATCGATTTCGGCTCCCGCCACCCTGCCTCGGGCAGGGTTAAACGTCGCAAGGGCCACCGGTTCGGTGGCCCTTGCGCGAATGATTGCGTCGAGAACTAGATCTCTTCGTAATCCTCGTCGTCGTCCTCATCGTCGTCTTCGTCGAGCAGGTCGGCGTAGTAGTCGTTGATGTATTCGACCAGCAGTTCACGCATTTCCAGCGGCACGAAGGCCGCCTCGGCGGCGTTCAGCGTCAGATCCAGCAGGTCTTCGAGATCGTAGTCGAAGGCCTCGACCAGCAATTCGAATTCATCGGACAGGCCCGTGCCGCTCATCAGCCGGTTGTCCGGGGAGATGGTGACGTTGAACCCGGTCTGCACCAGCAGGTCGATCGGGTGGGATTCGATTCCCTCGCCGAATCCGGCGGTGGCGCCGGTCTGCAGGTTCGAGGACGGGCAGATTTCCAGCGGAATGCCGCGTTCGCGCACCCAGTTGGCTACCGGGCCCAAGGAAACCAGTCCGGTGTCCTGGTCCAGGGTTTCCCCGTCGTCGTCCACGCCGCCGAACTCGATTTCGATATCTTCCGCGACGCGTACGCCGTGGCCCAAGCGGGTGGCGCGGCCGACCAGGATTGCATCCTTGATCGAGTCCAGCCCGGCGGCCTCGCCTGCGTGCACGGTGGCGGGGAAGAGATTCTCGGCCAGCAGGTCGAAGGCGTCCTTCATGCGCGAAGGCGGGAACCTATCCTCGGGGCCGGCGATGTCGAATCCGACCACGCCCCGTCCGCGGTGGCGCAAGGCCAGCTGGGCGATCTCCAGGCCGCGGTCTGCTTGGCGCATGGCGGAGAGCAGCTGGCCAACCTGAATCGGGTGGCCCTCGTTGTTCAGCGTCTCGCAGGCCTGATCCAGCCCTTCCTGCACGGCGTCGACGACGTCGTCCAGGCTCAGCCCCTCGCGCAGGTGCTGCTCGGGTGCGTAGCGCACCTCGCCGTAGATCACGCCGTCGGCCGCGAGGTCTTCGACGAATTCGCGAGCCACGCGGATCAGCGCATCGCGGGTCTGCATTACGGCCAGGGTGTGGTCAAAGGTTTCCAGGTAGCGTGGCAGCGAACCGGAGTCGGCCGATTCACGGAACCATTCACCCAAGGCTTCGGCGTCGGTGGCCGGCAGCTCGTGGCCGACCTCCGCTGCCAAGTCGATGATGGTTTGCGGGCGCAAGCCACCGTCAAGGTGGTCATGCAGCGAAACTTTGGGCAGATCCCGGAAGTCGAACTCGGGATCATAGGCAAGATGAATCATTTCTTCAGTCACAGGTCGAGCCTAGTCGCAATTCCTCCGCACAGATAGTTCTGCTGGGTAAAGATCTGCGAGCCGCTATGTGACCATCGTCAAGCCGGCGGGTTAACCCTGTTCGCGCTCGGGCGGGACCAGCTCCAGCGCCCCGGAGGTTTCGGCCGGTGCGCCGTTCTGCGTGCGCCGCTTGTACCGGGCAAACACCCGATTGACCAACAGGTCGATGAGGTAGCCCAGCAGCACCGCGAGCACCACCGAGACGATGATTCCCAGCAGTTTGTTATGCGCCAGCCAATTGCCCGCCAACGCTCCGATGCCCACCGAATAGGCGCCCCAGGTGACGCAGCCGATGATGTCGAAGAGGGTAAAGCGGCGGTGGCTGAAGCCCGTGGCGCCCGCCGTCAAATTCACCGCGACGCGGCCCACGGGGATATAGCGTGCGGTGAAAATCAGCAGCGCCCCTGAGGTCTGGAGCTTGCGCGCGGAAAAATTCAGCACGCGTTGCGCCCGCTTTCCGCGCATCCACGCGAAGCCGCGCGCCCCGAGCTTGCGGCCGATCAGGAAGGTGATCTGGTCCCCCACGATGGCCCCGGAAATGCCAAGCACTGCAATCAATACCAGGTTGGGCGACCCGGTGTTCACGCCCACGGCGGCCAGCGAGACCAGGAAGGACTCGGAGGGCACGATCGGAAAAAACGCATCGATCATGCAGAACAGAAACAACAGCGGCAGCACCCACCATGCGCTTGCTGCCTGCGTGATCGCCTCGTTGACCAGTTCCATTAATCTCTGCTTCTTCCCCCGGGCTTGCGCCTGACGCGCCGTGATTACATTCTCACTCGAGAACTCGCACCGATGCATCCGACCGTCGTCGCATAATGAATTTTATCCATCCACACCCACGGGTGGAGACATCTGTCCAACGATTGAACACCGCCTTCCGGTTCCCGGGAGTTTGCCGGGAGCTAGAGCCGCGCGCGGAGCAGCGGTTCACGACCACCGCGAAAAACGACAGCGGCACCCGACCACGGCGTGGGTCAGGTGCCGCTTCGCGCTGCAGGGATTCCGGCGCGCTCGCGGAAGTTCGGCTACTTCGCGGCAATCCGATCGAAGATCAGGCGGGTGTCCGCCCGGTCGGTATCCGAACCGATCAGGATCGACTTTTCCACCAGTTCGATGGCGCGCGGCAGCTTCTGCGGGGTATCGGTCAGCAGCGTCGCGATCGGCTGCCCGCGGCGCACCAAGGCGCCGGGCTTCACATGCAAGCGCACACCGGCACCTGCCTGCACCGAATCCTCCTTGCGGGCACGCCCCGCGCCCAGGAACCACGCCGCCAAGCCGATATCCATCGCGTCGAGCTTCAGCAGCGCGCCCTCGGCCGGCGCGTAGACGGTATGCGATTCGGTGGCCACCGGAAGCTTCGCGTCCGGGTCGCCGCCCTGGGCGATGATCATCTGCCGCCAGCGGTCCATCGCCTGGCCGTTGCCCAGCGCGGCGCGCACGTCAACGCCCTTGATCCCGGCACCGGCGAGCATCTCGGTGGCCAAGGCCACGGTCAGCTCGACCACGTCCTCTGGCCCGCCGCCGGCGAGCACCTCAACGGATTCCTCGACCTCGATCGCATTGCCGGCGGTCAACCCGAGCGGGGTGTCCATATTCGTCAGCAAGGCGACGGTATTCACCCCGGAATCGGTGCCCAGGTAGACCATGGTTTCGGCGAGCTCGCGGGCCATCGCCTCGTCCTTCATGAAGGCGCCGGAACCGACCTTCACATCCAGGATCAGCGTGCCGGTGCCTTCGGCGATCTTCTTGCTCATAATCGAGGAGGCGATCAGCGGCAGCGAGTCCACGGTGGCGGTCACATCCCGCAGCGCGTACAGCTTCTTATCCGCCGGGGCCAGCCCGGTGCCCGCGGCGCAGATCACCGCGCCGGCACCCGAAAGCTGGGCGAACATCTCCTCGTTGGTCAATGCCGCACGCCACCCCGGAATGGCTTCGAGCTTATCCAGGGTGCCTCCGGTGTGGCCCAGGCCGCGGCCGGAGAGCTGCGGGACGGCCACCCCGAAGCTGGCGACCAGCGGTGCCAGCGGCAGCGTGATCTTATCCCCCACCCCGCCGGTGGAGTGCTTGTCGGTGGTGGCCAGCCTCTTGCCGTTGGCATCGGTCAACCCGGAGAAGTCCATGCGTTCGCCCGAGTTGATCATCGCGTGGGTCCAGCGCGAAATTTCCGAACGGTTCATGCCGCGGAAGAAGATTGCCATATTCAGCGCGGACATCTGCTCTTCGGCGATGGCGCCGCGGGTGTACGCCTCGATGGTCCAGTCGATCATCTCGCCGCTGAGTTCCCCGCCATCGCGTTTGGTGCGGATGATATCGACGGCACTAAATTTTTCGGCAGCCATAATCTGGTTCCTTACTCGTCAATTTCTCGGAGGTGACTTCGCTACGCAAAAGCGCGCGGGTCACAAGGCAATATCGTTCGGGCCAAAGGCGTAGGGCAGCAGCTGTTCCATGGTGAGGATGCCGGTATCGGTTTTGATCAGCATGTCGGCACCCCGGTGCTCGAAGAGCAGTTGGCGGCAGCGCCCGCAGGGGGTGATCAGTTCGACCTTGCCCGCCTCCAGCTGGCCGAAACAGACAAAGTACGCCAGCTGGCCGCCGCCGGTGGCGAACATTTCGCCGACCATGGCGCACTCGGCGCACAGGGTCACCCCGTAGGCGGCGTTTTCGATATTGCACCCCGAGACGATTCGCCCATCGGTGGTTTGCGCCGCGGCGCCCACCCGGAACTTCGAGTAGGGTGCATAGGCCGTGGACAGCGCCGCCGCGGCCGCAGCTTCGAGCTGCGACCACGGCGCGGTGTTGTTTTCCATGGGGATTGTCATTCCTTCACATACGGTTCGCCGACGGCCGCCGGGCCACGCGAGCGGCCCACCAGTCCGGCGACGGCGAAGATCGTGACCAGATACGGCATCATCGCCATGAACTGGCTTGGCACCGGTGTGCCGATAATCGTCAAGATCACCTGCAGGTTATCCGCGAAGCCGAAGAGCAGCGCGGCGGCGAAGGCTCCGATCGGGTTCCAGCGTCCGAAGATCACCGCGGCCAGCGCGATGAAGCCGCGGCCGCCGGAAATCTCCTTGGTGAAGGAATCGATCGCCACCAGGGTGAAGAACGAGCCGCCGATGCCGGCGACGATGCCGCCGAGGGTGACGTTCCAGAAGCGGGTGGCGTTGACCTTGATGCCCAGGGTGTCCGCGGCCTTCGGGTGTTCGCCCACCGCACGCACGCGCAGCCCCCAACGGGTTTTGAACAGGCCGAACCAGACCAGGAAGACCGCCACGTACATCAGGTAGCCGATCAGCGACTGCTTGAACAGGATCGGGCCGATCACCGGGATGGCGCTCAACCCGGGGATCGCGATGATCGGCAGGTGGGCCGGCGAGTTGAACAGTTCCGGATCTTCCTGCATCACCGTGGTGAAGAGGAACCCGGTGATGCCCGAGACCAGCACGTTGAGCACCACGCCGACGATGATCTGGTTGACCAGGTACTTGATTGCGAAGACCGCGAGCACCAGGGAAACCAGCGCGCCGGCGATGCCCGCGGCGATCAGCCCGGCGAAGGCGTTTTTGGTCACCGAGGCGACGATCGCCGCGGTGAACGCGCCACCGAGCAGCTGGCCCTCGATGGCGATGTTGACCACGCCGGCACGTTCGCAGAGCACTCCGGAGAGCGAACCGAAGACCAGCGGCACCGCGAGCACCACCGCGCCGGCCAGCAGGCTGGCCAGCGAAATGCTGTTGATATTCGCCCCGGAGACCACCCAGATCAGGAAGCCCAGGACGAAGAGCACCGCGGCGATCACCACCGCCCAGGTCGGCAGGGCCTGCCCCTTGGCGCGCAGCCTCCAGGAATAGGCCGCCAGGGCCACCAGCAGCACCCCGAAGACGATATTCGTGGCCATGCCCGGGAAGACCAGGTCCGGAATCGTGAACGCGTCGGTGGCGGTGCTCAGCGAGAAGTGCGCCGCCTGGCTGCTGCCTAGGAAGCCGAAGCTGATCAGCGTGATCAGTGCGATGACGCTGAGCACGATTGGGGTTTTCTTGCTCGGCAACAGCGTGATCGACGGTTGCAGGCCTTGAGTCGTCATGGTGGTCACTTGGCACCTGCCTTGGTGGTTTCGGCGACGCGCGCGCGTCGCTTGGGGTTCATGCCGAAGATCGATTTCACCAGCGGCGGAGCGGCGATGAACAGCACGATCAGCGACTGCACCACGAGCACGATGTCGATTGGGGTGCCGGTGGAGATCTGCATATTGACCGCACCGGCGCGGAAGGCGCCGAACAGCAGTCCGGCGAAGAAGGTCCCCCACGGGGTGGAGCGGCCCAGCAGCGCCACGGTGATCGCGTCGAAGCCGAGCGAGCCGGCCACACCGGCGGTGAGCACCTTCTCGGTGCCGGCCACCTGGGCGACGCCGGCGGCACCGGCCAGCGCGCCGGCGAAGGCCATCGCCAGCATGGTGGTCCGTGCGACGTTCACCCCGGCGGTCCGTGCGGCCTGCGGGTTATGCCCTACCGCGCGGAATTCGAAGCCGAGGGTGGAGCGCTTGAGCATCCAGGCCACCAGCACCGTCAGCCCGATCGCCATGACGAACCCCAGGTGCAACCGGGAACCGGGCATCGCCGGGAAGGTCGCGTTGGCGTCGAGGATCGGGGAGATCGGGTTCGTCTCGCCGGGACGGCGGAAGGCGGTGGTGTTCATCAAGAAGTCCAGCAGGTACAGCGCCACGTAGTTGAACATGATCGTCAAGATCACCTCGTGCGCGCCGGTGCGGGCCTTGAGCAGGCCCACCAACCCGCCCCACAGCGCGCCGCCGAGCAGCCCGAAGATGATCACCAGCAGCAGGTGCAGCACCAGCGGCAGGTGCCAGGCGAACCCGACATAGCCGGCCATCGTGGCCCCGATGATGATCTGCCCCTGGGCACCGATGTTGAACATGCCCGCGCGGAAGGCCAGGGCAACGCCCAGGCCCGCGCAGATCAGCGGGGTGGAGACCGTCAGGGTCTCCAGGAACGGGGAGAAGCCCCGTGCGGAGTTGTAGATGGAGCCGTTGAACAGCGCCACGTAGCTTTCGGTTCCCGCGCGCCACAGCTGGGAGAAGAAATCGCTGGGTCGGGCGAAGATGTAGCTGGAGGTCTCGATGACCTTCTTGTCGGTGACCGCTACCAGCAGGCCGCCGATGACCAGGGCGACGATCACGCCGAGCAGCGAGACGATGCCCGGGCCCTGGGTGATCTTGCGGAAGAGCTCGTTGTTCGCCCGCCCGCCATCGGGCTGCGCTGCCGGCTTCTCGGCGGTCGGCATCTCGCCGATGGGGTTCTCGCTCACTGCGCTTCTCCTTCCGCTGCGTTGCTTTCGCCCGGCGCTGCTTGGCCGGGCTGCTTGGTTTCCACCGGCACCGGGGTCGCCTCGACGGGTTCGGCATCCGCCTTCACGTGCCCGGCCTGGCTGGTCGCATCCTCCTGGGAGACTCCGGCCATCATCAGGCCGAGCACCTCGCGGGAGGTGTCCCCCGGCACGATGCCGTTGATCTTGCCCTTGTAGAGCACCGCGATCCGGTCCGCCAGCTCCATCACCTCGTCCAGCTCGGTGGATACGATCAGCACCGGGGTGCCCTTGTCGCGTTCGGCGACGATGCGCCGGTGCAGGAACTCGATGGAGCCCACATCCACGCCGCGGGTGGGCTGCGAGGCGATGAACAGCTTCAAATCGCGGCTCAGCTCGCGGGCCATCACCACCTTCTGCTGGTTGCCGCCCGAAAGGCTGGACGCCGGGTTCAGCGGGTTGTCGGTGCGCACGTCGAAGTCGGCGATCTGCTTGGTCGCGTTCTTCTTCATCGCCTCCAGATTCATCGAAATCCCCTTGCCGAAGGGCTTTCGGTCGTACAGGTCCAGGATCAGGTTCTCTTCGATGGAGAACTGGGTGACCAGCCCGTGCACCGAGCGGTCCTCGGGGACAAATCCCACGCCAGAGCGCAGCACCGCCTTGACCGATTGGCCGACCAGTTCCTGCCCGTCGAGCTTGATCGATCCGGCATTCACCGGCTGGGTGCCGAGGATCGCCTCGGTCAGTTCGGTTTGCCCGTTGCCTTGCACCCCGGCCACGGCGAGGATCTCGCCCTTATGGATGTCGAAGGAGACCCGGTCCAAGGTGGTGGTGCCGGCCGGGTTGATGACGCTCAGCTCGCGCACCGCGAGACTGGCCTCCCCCGGGGTGCCCGCTTCCTTGTCCAGATTCAGCTGCACGGCGCGTCCGACCATCAGGTTGGCCAGCTCGGTGGTGGAGGTTTCGGGGGCGACCGAATCGACGACCAGGCCGCGGCGGACCACGGTGATCACATCGGAGACCGCGCGCACCTCGCGCAGCTTATGCGAGATGAACACGATCGAGGTGCCGTTGGCCTTGAGCTGGCGCATGATATCCAGCAGCTCGTCGGTTTCCTGCGGGGTCAGCACCGCGGTTGGCTCATCGAGGATGAGCACCTTCGCCTCGCGGACCAGCGCCTTGATGATTTCCACGCGCTGCTGCACGCCGACGGGCAAATCCTCGACGACCGCGTCCGGGTCGACGTTGAACCCATAGCGATCGGAGATTTCGCGGACCTTCTTGCGCGTGACCTGCAGGTCCAGCACGCCGCCGGCCTTGGTGGCTTCGGCGCCCAGGGCGATGTTCTCGGCGACGGTGAACACCGGGATCAGCATGAAGTGCTGATGCACCATGCCGATGCCGGCGGCCATGGCATCGCCGGGGCCGGAGAATGCCACCGGCTTGTCGTCGAGCAGGATGTGCCCCTCGGTCGGTTGGTACAGACCGTAGAGCACGTTCATTAGCGTGGACTTTCCCGCGCCGTTCTCACCGAGCAAGCAGTGGATCTGGGCATCATCGACGACGAGGTCGATGTCTTTGTTGGCGTAGAAAGAACCGAAGGCTTTCGAGATTCCTCGTAGTTCGAGTTTCACGATTCCACCATCTTTGTTATTCGGTTGCTGGCAGGTGGGCAGGCATAGAGCGCGTCACCTGCACACCGCTCAGGCGGTGAGCGGTGACGCGCTCGGATGACTTATTCTGTGGTGCGCCAAACCCTACTTAGGGCTGGCAGCCGATTCAACCTTCAGCTCACCGGAGATAATCGAGGCCTTCAGGGCCTCGAGCTCTGCCTTGGTTTCGTCGGAAACCTTGGAGTCGAAGTCGTGGAATGGAGCCAGGGCAACGCCCTCGTTCTCCAGCGTTCCGACATATGGGGTCGAATCGAAGTTGTCTGCGGCATCGGCGACGATGACCTCTTCGACGGCCTTATCCATGGTCTTGACCACCGAGGTGAGCATGACGTCCTTGTAGTCCGGCGCGGTCACGTAGCCGTCGGAGTCAACCCAAACCAGCTTGACGTCCTTGCCGGCCTTGTTGGCGTCCTGCACCGCAGCGCCGGCGCCCTTGCCTACCGGACCTGCCACAGGCATGACCACGTCTGCACCGTTGTCGATGAAGTTCTTGGTCACCTGCTTGCCCTTGTCCTGCTTTTCGAAGTCGCCGGTGAACGTGCCGTCCTGCTTCTTCTTGTCCCAGCCCAGCAGCTTGACGTCCTCGCCCTTGTCTTCGTTGAACTTGTCAACGCCGTCGGCGAAGCCGTCCATGAAGATGGTGACGGTAGGAATCTTGACGCCGCCGAAGGTGGCAACGGTGCCGGTCTCCGAGGCGGCAGCTGCCGCATAGCCGGCCAGGTAGGCTGCCTGAGCCGTGTCATAGATGATCGGCTTGACGTTTTCGATCTGCTCCTCGTACTGGAAGTCGACGATCGCGAAGTGCTTCTCCGGGTTAGCGGCAGCGGCTTCGGCGGTTGCGTCGCCGAGCAGGAATCCGACGGTGACCGTCAGATTGCAGCCGGCGTTCATCATGCCGGTGAGGTTGGTGGCGAAGTCGGCGTTCGACTTCGACTCCGCCTCGCGCGGGGTGAAGCCAATATCGTCGGCGGCGGCCAGCAGGCCGCGGTGCGAGGATTCGTTGAAGGACTGGTCGTCGAATCCGCCCGAGTCGGAAACGATGCAGCCAATGTAGTCAGAGTTGCCGGCAGCTCCGCCGGTTTCCTCTGGAGCGGCGCCACAGGCGCTCAATGCCAAAGCAGAAATGCCGAGCATGGCCGCGGCCATACCGGTCTTGCGCGATACGAAGCGCATCTAAACCTCCATGAGTGAAGTGCGAGATTACCGGGAGGCGAGGAACCTGTAACCCCACGAAGATGGCCTTCGCGAGCGGCACAAAAGTACTAGCTTTCCCATCGTTTCCATAGCCTATCGGAGATACGACAGAGGTAAAGACGTGGAAGATTGCAAACCGGTAACTTCCCGAACACGTAACGGCAAGCGCTTAACGTCAAACTCCAAGTCAGATGACGATTTGTTAATGCTTCAAAGAAGTGTTAAAAACTTTTGGGTTTCCCCTAGTTGGCCAGCGCTTCGTCGATGGCCTGCACCGCCGCGGCGGTCATTAAACGCACGCCCGTGCCGATGCATCGTTCATCTGGGTTATAGTCCCCGCGGTGCAGGTCGTAGGTCTTGCCTCCCGGAGTGCGGGTGCCAAGTCGCAACATTGCCCCCGGCACCTTCTGCGTCATCCAGGCAAAATCTTCTCCGCCCATGGACTGCGGGGTCAATTCGATCGCGGCCGCACCAAATTCTCGGCGACCGGCATCTTCGATCAACGCGGTTTCGCTCGGAGCGTTGATTACCGGCGGCACCCCGCGGGTGTGCTGCATCTTGATCTCCACCCCATAGGGGGCTGCCACCTGGCGGACCGTAGCATCGAGCAGCTCACCGGCCGCATACCAGACCTCGCCATCGAGGCAACGCATGGTTCCGGCCAGGTATCCGGTAGCGGGTATCGCATTCGGGGCGCTGCCGGCATGAATCTGCCCCCACACCACCGAGACGGCCGAGCGCACATCGACCTTGCGCCCGAGCACCGCCGGGACCTGGGTGGCGATCTGGCTCATTGCGAAGACGATGTCTTCGGTCAAATGCGGACGCGAGGTATGCCCGCCGCGGCCGTTGACCTCGATCCGAATGGTATCGCTGGCCGAGGTGATCGCGCCGATGCGGGTACCGATCTTGCCCACGTCGATCCGCGGATCGCAGTGCAGGGCCAGCACGCGTGGCACCTCATCCAGGATCCCCTGCTCGATCACCGACAGCGCGCCGCCGGGCAGTTTCTCCTCGGCAGGCTGGAAGATCACCCGAATTTTCCCGTGCAACGCCCCGGCCTCGTCCATCCGCTGCAATGCCAGCGCGACGCCGAGCATCACGGTGGTATGGATGTCGTGGCCGCAGGCGTGGGCCACCCCGTCGGTCAGCGAGGCGAAATCCAGTCCGGTTTCTTCCATCACCGGCAGCGCGTCGATATCCGCGCGCAGCCCGAGCCGGATCGGCCCCATCCCCACGTCGACGAATGCACCGGTCTGCTCCATGGCCACCGGTTCGAGCCCGGCGGCACGCAATGCCGCGAGAATTCGCGCGGTGCTCTGGTGCTCCGCGAAGGACAGTTCTGGGTTGCGGTGCAGCTCGCGGCGGAAGTCGATCAGCGCAGGCAGCAGCGGCTCGGTCCACGGTTGGACGGAAGCTAACTTGCCATTTTCATTCACGGTGGTCACCCCTGTGAGAATACGCCGTCGAGGAATCGGCGACCAGCTGGGCCGTAACCTTGAGCCTAATTACGCAATACAATCCCAGCCCAGGCCCCGGTTCATCGCGAACCGGGGCCAGGGGCACGGGACATTCGCTACTTGCCGCGGATCAGTTCGGCGCAGCGCTCACCAATCATCATCACCGTGAGATTCGGATTCACCGTCACCAACTCCGGC
>NZ_PCPW01000017.1:0-86373 GCF_002979835.1 Arthrobacter sp. MYb221
CGTCGGTGCGGCGCGGGTTGTATGCGTTGCCGGTGCGCAATGCGCTGAGCCGGGAGTTCCTCTTGCGGGTGAGCACGTTGGAGGGCGAGGTGCTCGATTCGTTGATCGCGCAGGCCAATAATCCGCGTACCCGGGTGGGGCAGGCGGTGCGCACGAACCCGGGTGACCCTGCGCCGTCCCACGACGAAGCAGAAGCATCCGAGGCCATCGACCCGACCAGCGGCGAACAAAACGGCACCGACGAGGATGAAGACGCTGCGTCGGCCGTGGATCCGAGCATTCTCGAACCGGCCGTACCGGAAGCCACCACCGAACCTAACACCGCCAGTTCGGGGTTCCCGGATTTCCTTCCCGAAGGCGTGGGCAACGAAGCACGCTGGGACCCCGAAGAGACCGAAACCATCGCCACCGTACCCGAACGGGCGCTGAACGCTCTGCTGGACATCCTCACCACCACCACCACCACCACTGCTGGTGGAGGGGCGCGGATCCGGCCGGAGGTGATCGTGCATCTGAAGCTGGAGAACCTGCAGGATTTGGCTGCCGGGGATGCGCGGACCGCGCACGGGGTGCATCTGCCGCCCGGCGAGCTGAGACGGCTCTTGTGCCAGGCCGAGATCATTCCGGCGGTGTTCAATTCGAAGAGCGAACTGCTCGACTACGGCCGAGCCCAACGCATTGTGCCGGAGAAGCTCAAGCGTGCGGTGCTGGCCCGCGATCGCGGGTGCATTGTGCCTGGTTGCACGGAGCCGCCGGAGAAGGTGGAGTTCCACCATATTGATCCGTGGTGGAAGGGCGGGGAGACGAAGCTGGGCAATTTGGGGGCTTTGTGCCGTGGTGCGCATATGGATGCCGATGCGGGGCGGATCCAGGTGGTATTGGTGGATGGGTTGCCGCATGTGATTTTGCCGAAGCATGTTGATCCGGAGCAGCAGCCGCGGCGTAATACGTATTGGGACTAGCCACTGGTGAGCGGGAGAACTCCGCCCACCGCGCGGGGCACGCCACCGGGGGAGCCAAAGCGGAACGCCAAGCTCCGCGCCTCCAGTGGATGAAAGCGGGAGCCGCGCCCACGTAGAATGAAGGCACGGCGGCACCCACCGGTGCGCGGGAGCTACCCGCCTGCGCGTATCCGTGAACGAAGGACATTATCTTGGCACAACCCGCGAATCTGAAGAAGCTCGCCCGCGAACGCATGGAACGTACCGGGGAGAGCTATACGACCGCGCGCAAGAACATCCTGACCGACAAGCCCGAAGGCCCCAAGGCCGTGCGCGCAGCTGCCGCCCGTAACTACGCCAAGGAAGCACGGGATGCCAAGGCGGCAGAGAAAACCGGCAAGAAGCCCAAGCCGGCCCCTGCGCCAGCACCGGCCACCTCACCGGAGGAGGAGCTACCCGAATACCCGGCTCCGACCGAGGTTGTGCAGTACGACGCGGGCCTCTGGCATCGGGTGTTCACCCAGGCCGGAGTGACCAATCCAGCCACCGGTGAACCGATGAGCGAGGCCCTGCTGGCCGGTCTGGCCGGAGGCATCGGCTTCATGGTCTTCACCTTCGAGTACGAAGAGGTGACCACCGCGACCATCGTGACCCGCGCACACCCCGAGCCGTACACGCAGAACCTGCTCACCCGCAGCGGGGCGAAGGTCAACGAACGCACCACCGGTTCGGCGCAGCGCGCCGCCGAATATCTGGACCACGCGCTGGACGCCGGACGCGCGGTAGTCGTGCGCGTGGCCGTCGGCGCCCTGCCCTGGATCGAATCCAGCGAGGTCGACGAGGCCGAAACCATCGACCTGGCCATCGTCGGCGAACACGAGGATGACCTGCTCGTCGACGACGGATCGGGCTCGCTGATGCCGATCAGCCCGAGCGACCTGGCTGCCGCCCGCGCCAAGCGCAAGAAGGAAAAGCACTGGCAGGCGTGGATCCCTTCGCGCCGTTCGCCCAAGCTTGAAACGCTCACCGCCAATGTGCTCGAGGCGATCACCGAAACCAACGGCCGGCTGCTGGGCACCGCCGAGCTGAAGGGGATCCCGGTGCATTTCGCCAACCGCTTCGGCATCGCCGGCATGCACACCTGGGCCGAACGGCTGCGCGACACCAGCACCAAGAAGGGCTGGACGCAGATCTTCGCCGATCCGCAGCGCTTGAGCGCGGGGCTGGCCCAGCTGCACGGCTTCATGACCGACACCCGCTTCGGCGGATTCGGCGGCCTGCGCGGGCTCTACGCGGACTTCCTCGACGAATGCGCGGAACTTCCCGGCTTGGAACCGCTGGCAGAACACGCCGCGGATTACGCGCAGCTCAGCGCCGACTGGATTGACCTGAGCGAAATGATCGATCCGGACGTGGATCCCGAAGCCCGCAGCGAGCTCTTCGGGCGCATGGCCGATCAGATGGAACGCATCGCGCAGGCCGAGGAACGTGCCGCCACCGCCCTGGCGGGCACCCTGGCCACACTGAATCCGGCCGGCTAAGCCCGAATCCACCCGCCCCGGCGCGCGGAAAGCGGTGAGCTTGCTCACCGATTTCTCCCGGAATCACGCCCCGTGCCTGTATTGGTGCGGGGCGTGCCGTGCGAGATAAAGCGGGAATCTGCGCGGAACTTGGTAACCTTGTCTGGTGAGTAACGAGATTGAGATCGGCCGTGGCAAGCGGGCCACGAAGGCATATTCCCTGGACGACGTAGCGATCGTACCGAATCGCCGCACCCGTGATCCCAAGGACGTTTCGGTGTCCTGGCAGATCGACGCCTTCCAGTTCAACACCCCTATCCTGGGCGCACCGATGGATTCGGTGACCTCCCCGGCCACCGCCATCGCGTTGGGCAAGCTCGGCGGCTTGGGCGTGCTGAACCTCGAAGGGCTGTGGACGCGCTACGAGAACCCCGAACCGGTGCTCGCCGAAATCGCTGGGCTGAAGTCCGAGGCGTCGGTCCGCAACGATTCGAAGATCACCGCGAAGCTCCAGGAGCTCTACGCGGCGCCGATCCAGCCGGAGCTGATCAGCTCCCGGCTCTCCGAGATCCGCGACGCCGGCGTGGTCGTGGCAGGCTCGTTGACCCCGCAGCGCACCCAAGAGCACTACAAGACCGTGCTCGATGCCGGCGTTGACATCTTCGTCATCCGCGGCACCACGGTCTCTGCCGAGCACGTCTCGCAGACCACCGAACCACTGAACCTCAAGCAGTTCATCTACGAGCTCGACGTCCCGGTCATCGTCGGTGGCGCGGCCGGCTACACCCCGGCCATGCACCTGATGCGCACCGGCGCGGCCGGCGTGCTGGTCGGCTTCGGCGGCGGCGCCTCCTCGACCACCCGCCGCACCCTGGGCATCCACGCCCCGATGGCCACCGCCATCGCCGATGTGGCAGCGGCCCGCCGCGACTACATCGAAGAGACCGGCGGACGCTACGTGCACGTGATCGCCGACGGCGGCCTGGGCAACTCCGGGGACATCGTCAAGGCGGTCGCCATGGGCGCCGACGCGGTGATGCTCGGCACCGCCCTGGCGCGTGCCGAAGAAGCTCCCGGCGCCGGATTCCACTGGGGCATGGAGGCCGTGCACGAGGCCAGCCCGCGTGGCGACCGCGCCCAGATCGGCACCGTCGGCACCCTGGAGAACGTGCTCTTCGGCCCGTCCCACGAGACCAACGGCACCTCCAACCTGGTCGGTGCGCTGCGCCGCTCGATGGCCACCACCGGCTATTCGACGCTCAAGGAATTCCAGCGCGTCGACGTGGTTCTCTCGCCCTACGAGTCGGACCGCTTCTAAGCTCTTTGCACCGCAGTCCCGCCACGCCGATTCCCGGCGCGGCGGGACTGCGGCGTTTAACCTGCCCCTCAACGAACGAGGATGCGAGATGGTTCCCGAAGTGCGCAAGCTATCGGGTTAGGCCAATCTCACCTCGTGCCCAGTGGAACTTCTACAAGCAATCGAAGTACGGTTAGAGTGTGCTGAAAACCGCTCTGAAACCCAAATGGATCGCCGCATTGCTCGGTGCGTTGCTCGTGGCCACCGGATTTGTGGCCCTCTCGGGCTGGCAATTCGGGGCTTCCTCCACCGAACCGGCCGTCAAGATCGACGAAACCGAGGTTCCGGTCCCGCTGACCGAGCACTACACCCCGGGCGTGGAGATGCTAGGCACCAAATCGGATCAGATCGTCACCTTCTCCGGCGAATTCCTTCCCGGCACCGACGTGCTGGTCGAGGGCCGCGTGGACGATGACCGCCTCGGCAGCTGGGTGGTAACGGCCTTCGCCGTGGACGGCGCACCGGATGGCGAGGCGATGGCCGTGGTCCGCGGCTGGCAGCCGGAAACCGGCACCCCGTCCGCGGCTCCCGAGGGCTCGGTGGAAATCACCGGGCGCCTGCTGCCGCCGGAAGGCCCGGAGCTGAACCATGATGTGCGCAACCCGGCGCTGGCCACCCTGTCCACCGCGCAGCTGGCCAACATCTGGGACCAGGACCTGTACTCCGGGTTCGTCACCGCACATGCACTGAGCGTCGACGGCCAGCCGGCCGCCCAGCCGGGCATCGATGCGATCTATGTCGGTCCGCAGCCCCAGGAGCCGCAGATCAACTGGCTGAACGTCTTCTACGGCATCGAATGGGTCGTCTTCGCCGGTTTCGCATTCTTCCTCTGGTACCGGCTGGTGCGCGATGATTACCAGCGCGGCATGGACGAGATCGCCGAAGCCGCCGCGCAGACCGCCGCCCGCGAGAAGCACCTAGAGAACTAGCCCCCACCTCCCACCTTCGGAAAGGACTCCTTGCAGATGTCCAGCACCACTCCCGCCGCCCGCCCCCGCAAATTCGGTGGCACCCCGGCCCAGATCCGCTCGGCCGCCATCTTCTACAAGGTGTTCGCCTACGCCACCGGCGTGATGCTGCTGCTGCTGGTGGCGGAAATGATCTTCAAGTACTTCTGGCAGCTGGAGCTGTTTGTCGGCGGCGAATTGCTGGGCGGCACCGCCAACACCATTTCGATGCTCAACCGCGCCGAAATCAGCGGGGGAGTGAACATCTCGCTGGGCATCCTGATCGTGCACGGCTGGATGTACGTGGTCTACCTGTTCGCCGACTTCCGCCTCTGGTCGCTGATGCGCTGGCCATTTAGCCGCTTCATCACCATCGCCCTGGGCGGGGTGATCCCGTTGCTCTCCTTCTTCACCGAACGCACGGTGCACGCCGAGGTGGACGCCGAGCTGGCTGCCCACCCCAAGGCCGCCAAACGCTACTAGGCTGCTCTGCTTCATCCCCGTCACGCATCGCCGTGGCGGGGATTTTTGCTTCCCGCGCCCGATGCGTGCGCGCCGCCTTATGCTCCGGGTGACGCTGATGACACGTCATGCGCTATTTCGCGCCCGGCGAACCGCGTAGACTAGAGCTCGTGACTACTGCTCCCCTCACCCCAGAACATAAGCCGGTTCTGGTCGTCGACTACGGGGCCCAATACGCGCAGCTCATCGCTCGCCGCGTACGTGAGGCCCGTGTGTACTCGGAGATCGTTCCGCACACCCTGTCCACCGAAGCCATCCTGGCCAAGAACCCTGCAGCGATCATCCTCTCCGGTGGTCCCTCCAGCGTTTACGCCGAGGGTGCGCCGAGTGTTGGTGCAGACCTCTTCGAAGCCGGTATCCCGGTCCTCGGTATTTGCTATGGCTTCCAGGCCATGGCAAACGCTTTGGGCGGCACCGTCGCGGAGACCGGCCTGCGCGAATACGGTTCGACCCAAACCACCTTCAACGGCGATGCCCGTTCGCTGCTCGCCGGTGCCGAAAAGGCACCGAACGTGTGGATGAGCCACGGCGACTCCGTCTCCGAGGCACCTGCAGGCTTCGAGGTGCTCGCCACCACGGCAGGCGCCCCGGTCGCCGCCTTCGCCAACGAGGCCAAGCGCCTCTACGGCGTGCAGTGGCACCCAGAGGTCAAGCACTGCGAGTTCGGCCAGGACATCCTGGAGAACTTCCTCTACAACGGTGCGGGCCTGAAGGCCGACTGGACCGCCGGCAACATCGCCGAGGAGCAGATCGAGCACATCCGCACCCAGGTCGGCGACGGCAAGGCCATCTGCGGCCTGTCCGGCGGCGTTGACTCGGCCGTGGCCGCAGCCCTCGTGCAGCGCGCCATCGGCGACAACCTCACCTGCGTGTTCGTCAACCACGGTCTGCTGCGCGAAGGCGAAGCCGAACAGGTGGAGAAGGACTTCGTCGCCGCCACCGGCGCGAAGCTCTACATCGCCGACGAACGCGAACGCTTCTTGACCGCGCTGGACGGGGTCACCGACCCGGAGACCAAGCGCAAGATCATCGGCCGCGAATTCATCCGTGCCTTCGAGGCCGCGGAGATCGCGATCCTGAAGCAGGAAGCGGGCAAGGGCGAACCGGTCAAGTTCCTCGTCCAGGGCACGCTGTACCCGGACGTCGTCGAATCCGGCGGCGGCGAAGGTGCCTCCAACATCAAGAGCCACCACAACGTCGGCGGCCTGCCCGAGGACCTGGACTTCGAGCTTGTCGAGCCGCTGCGCACCCTGTTCAAGGACGAGGTCCGCGCCGTGGGCCGCGAGCTCGGCCTGCCCGAGGAAATCGTGGGACGCCAGCCGTTCCCCGGCCCGGGACTGGGTATCCGCATCATCGGTTCGGTCAATGAGGAACGCCTGACGCTATTGCGCAAGGCCGACGCCATCGCCCGCGCCGAGCTGACCGCAGCCGGACTGGATGAGGAAGTCTGGCAGATGCCGGTCGTCCTGCTCGCCGACGTGCGCTCGGTGGGTGTCCAGGGCGATCACCGCACCTACGGCCACCCGATCGTGCTGCGCCCGGTCTCCTCCGAGGATGCGATGACCGCAGACTGGTCGCGCCTGCCCTACGACCTGCTCTCGAAGATCTCGAACCGCATCACCAACGAGGTGGACGGGGTCAACCGCGTGGTACTGGATGTTACCTCCAAGCCACCGGGAACCATCGAGTGGGAGTAATCCCACAGCACTAGCTGGCACGGGTCCGCCCGTGGCCGCCAAGCGGAACCGCCTCACCTGCAGCGCCCCTCTGGGGGACCTTCGGTGAGGTCCGGTTCCGCTTGCCGGGTTTAAAACGTGTTTCGCGCCCCGGTTCTCACCGGTGCGTGCACTACGTTAGGAAGGAGGCGCGCTGTCATTGTGGCGCGCCGTGATGGTCGGTTCAGTGAAGGGAATAACTGTCGTGACTAGTGGCCAAAATGCTGCTGCCGAGCGCGTCGCCACCTGGGTGAAATCCCTGGGCCAGAGTGCCGGCGCCGACACCACCTTGCGATTTGCGCCGTCGATGTCGAACAGCATCGACATCACTCACGCAAATCCATCGGGTTTGGCCCAGTTTCTTGCAGGTCGGCGCACCCGCCTGTCCACCTTGCTGCACGATGCGGAGCAGTTTGCCGCCGCGCGGCGCACCGCACGGGCGCTGAGTGCCAAAACCGCCGAGCTCTGGGAAGAGCGCGGCATCGACGTGGGCTATCTGGCCGCCGGTGTCGCCAATTGGCGTGCCGTGCACGAGGGCAAAAGCGAACCGGTGTCCGCCCCGATCATGCTCGGCCGGATCACCCTGACCAAGCACCTGGACCACGACGACTACGACGTGCAGCTGGTAGGCCGCGCGGAGATTTCCCCGGCCTTCGTAAGGCAATTCGAATCCGACCACGAAGCCCGCATCGACGTGGACGCGGTGGACGCCGCCGCCTACTCCATCGCCCGCTTCGACCCGGTCCGCGGCATGGACGCACTGCGCCAGCAGCTCTCCGAGGTTCCCGGCGTGGTCATCGGCCACCGCCTGCTGGTCTCCACCTTCTCCGATCTGATCGACCCGGCCGACCCGGCGAAGCTCACCGGCTCGCACCCGGTGATCGAGGCGCTGATCCGCGCCGAGGAAAACGCCGGCGAGCCCGCCGAAGCCGCGCCAGCCGCGCCCGCCAAGGCTCCAGCCGACGCGGACTCCGAGACGCCAACAGAGGCGGAACCCGAAGGCAAAACCGAAGAGCCGGGCGGCTCGCGGCTGCGCCGCGTCGCCAGCCTGATCAAGGACTCCTCCAAAACCCGGCGCTCCGGCGAGCCAAGCGCTCCGGCACCGGGCGGCTCCACCCGCAAGGTGCACACCGGAACCAGCGTGCTGGCCAAGAACAGCGACGAACGCGATCCGGCCGAAGAGCTCTACCTGCTGGACGCCGACGAGTCCCAGGCGCGCATGCTGGACTACATCTCCTCGGGCGAATCGGTGAGCATCAACGCCGCCGCCGGCACCGGGGCCACGCAGACCGCGCTGAACGCCGCCGGCCTGCTCGCAGCCCAGGGCAAGCGCGTGCTGGTCGTCGCCGAGCAGCGTTCGGCCGCCGAGGAATTCGTGCGCCGCTTCAACGAGCAGCTCGACGCCGGCAGCCTGCTGCTGGAACCCAATGAGGACCCCGAGGCGCTGCGCAACCTGCTGATCCGCGCGATCCTGCGCAACGAGCGCGCCACCGAACCGCAGCTGGGGAGCCTGCTGGAAAAGCTGCGCGCAAGCCGCAATGCGCTGCACGAGCACGTCAAGTCGCTGCATTCGGTGCGCAGCCGCTGGGGCTGCTCGCCCTACCAGGCGATGCAGGAGCTGGCCCGGCTCACCTCGCTGGACCCGGCCCCGTCCACCACGGTGCGGCTCAAGCGCTCGGTGCTCGACTCCATGGGCCAGCGCGGCCACGTCGCCGCGCAGCTCAAGCGCGCCGCGCAGCTCGGCGCCTTCTCCAAATCGCACACCACCAGCCCCTGGTTCGGCGCACCGCTGCGCAACCAGGAAGCCACCGAGCAGGCGCTCACCCTGGCCAGCGGGCTGGGCCGGGACCTGCCGATCCTGCACGAGCACATGCAGAAGATCGCCGCGCAATCGCAGATCCGCCTGGAGGACAGCTACGACAAGTGGGGGGACCAGCTCCAGCTGCTGGTCGCCGTGCGCGGTTCGCTGGACAAGTTCGAGGCGGACATCTTCGAAGGCGAGATCGACGACCTGATCGCCGCGACCGCCTCCAGCGCCTGGCGCCGCGAGCACGGGGTGGAGATGGGTTCCATCGTCCGCTCCCGGCTGCGCAAGATCGCCAAGGAGTACGTGCGCCCCGGCATGCATGTCTCCGATCTGCAGGCGGCCTTGCAGGCGGTCTCCGTCCAGCGCGACGCCTGGCGGACCTACGCCACCAGCCAGCGGAACCCCGCGGTTCCCGGCGGGCTGCTGGATGTGGAAGCCGGATACCACGACGCCGGCGCGCGGATCGACAAGCTCGCCGCGGTGCTGCCGGCCCAGCTCGGTGCGCGGCTGCGCGAAATGCCGATCGCCACGCTGCTGGACACCATCGCCGCGCTGGTGGACCGCAAGGAAGACCTGGCCGAGCTGCCCGAACGCACGCTGATCGCCGAGCAGCTCTCCGAGGGCGGGCTCGCGGATCTGCTGGCCGACTTCGCCGAACGGGAAATCGATGCGGACGCGGTGGACGCCGAGCTCGAGCTCGCCTGGTGGCAGTCGGCGCTGGAGGCGATGATCTCCGGGGACGACTTCCTCGCGATGAATGACGGCGCGAAGCTGGAGAAGATCGAGGCGGACTTCCGGCTGGCCGACGGGGCGCATATCGCCTCGGGCCCCTCCCGGATCCGCTGGGCGCTGGCGCGCAATTGGAAGGCCTCGCTGGCCGACCACCGGGCCGCCTCCAAGGCGCTGCGCGGCATCCTGAAGGACGGCACCCCCACCGTCGCCGGCCTGCTCGACTTCGGTCCGGCGCTGGTCAACTCGCTGACCCCGGTCTTCGTTTCGGCTCCGCTGCTGCTGGGCAGCGCGCTGCCGGCAGACACCGACTTCGATGCGGTGATCCTGCTGGAGGCCAACTACCTGACGCTGCGCGAGGTGCTCGATGCGGTGCGCCGCTCCAAGCAGGTCATCGCGATCGGCGACGAGATGCTCGGCGGGCCGAAGACCTTCGAGGTGTCGGTGGATCCCACCGCGCGGCTGAAGGAACGCAACCCCGGGCTCTCCGCGCTCACCGCGCTGAACCGCGTGCTGGTCACCGGCACCCTGTCCACCGTGTACCGCGGCATCGACGAGGGGCTGGTCGAGCAGCTCTCGAACACCTACTACGATTCGGCCATCTCGCGGCTGCCGGTGGCCGTGACGATCACCGGAAGCAGCCCGCTGCTCACCGGGGTGTACGTGCCCGATGCCACCGGGACGCTGTCCAGCAGCGAGGAGGGCGTGCAGACCACCGCCGCGGAGGTCGCCAAGGTCGTGGACCTGGTCTTCGCGCACTTCGCCGCGCACTCCACCGAGTCGCTCGCGGTGATCGCCTCGAACCGGGCCCATGCCGCGGCCATCGCCGAGGCGATCCGCGTGCAGCTGCCCAACCACAAGTACGCGATGAACGCGCTGCGCTCCAAGGTCGAACCCTTCGTGGTGACCACCATGGACCGGCTGATCGGGGTGCGCCGCGACGCGGTCATCTTCGCCTGGGGCTTCGGGCGGACCCCGCACGGCAAGACGCTGCACGAATTCGGTGCGCTTTCCCGCCCCGGCGGGGAGCAGCTGTTCGTGTCCGCGATGACCCGTTCGCGCAAGCGGATGACCCTGGTCTCCGGGCTGCTGCCCAGCGATGTGGACCTGGACCGGGTGTACCGCGGGGCGCGGCAGTTCTTCGAGCTCTTCGGCCGCGTGCAGGCCGGGGATTCCGGAGTCAGCTCCATGCGCAGCCCGCGTTTCGACGCGCTCGTCTCCGATCTGGCCCGGCGCCTGCGCGAACGCGGCGCGATCGTGGCCGAGGACTACCGCGGGGTGCTGGATCTTTCGGCCCACGCGCTGGATATGGACGGGGCCGGCGCCGTGCGCCCGCTGGCCGTGGTCTACGACGGCACCGAGCACTATGCCGGGCTGACCGTGCGCGAACGCAGCCGGCTGCGTCCGGAATTCTTCGAGAACCACGGCTGGCGCTACGTGCCGCTGTGGACCATCGACGTGTTCACCGACCCGGCCTCGGTCACCGACCGGCTGGCCCGCAGCCTGGAGCTGAGTCCCGCCGCCTCCGCGGCGACGCACACCGGGCCGCGCACCCGGGTGCCGATGGCCCCGCCGGTCTCCGCAAGCTCCGTCACCGCCGACCCGCCGGCCGCGAAGAAACCTGCGGCCAAGCCGGCGGAGCAGCCAGCGCAGAAGCCAGCGCCGAAACCGGCGGCCGCGCAGCCCGCCGAGGAGGCCGTGCCGACTCCCGCGCCGATCCCGGCGCGCGCGGAAGGCGCAGAGCCGAAAACCGACGGGAAATGAGCCAGCAGCCGGCCGGCAAGCCAGCTGGCCGGGCGAAGCGTCCGCGCGTCATCGCCCCTCCCCAGCAGCTGAGCGTCAAGGCCGAACTGACCGGCAGCTATGCGCCGGTGCCCGCCACCGAATCGGTGGATCGGGCGCTGGCCGCAAGCCGGGACGGTTCCGCGCCAGCCGCCGAGCAACCGCAGAACCCGCTGGACGAGCTGCGCGCCAAGGACGATGACCCGCGGATGTGGGGAGAGCCGGCCGAGGACCTGGCCGAAGCGATGAAGCGGGACAAGCCGCCGCACTGGGGCTAGTTCACCAGCACCGCGGAGACCTTGCCGCGCGAAACCGCCCCGGCCAGCTCATCGGAGCGGGCATTGGCGGCGGCGACCACGATGATCCCTTCGCCGGGCGTACCGGCGGCGCTGAACATTCCCAGCTCGCCGCCGCTATCGCTGCTGGGCACCCAGAGCACCGGCACCGCGCGGGCGATGGTGCGCGAACTGATCTGCTGCTCGAACCCGTCCCCGGTGGTCAAGACGATATCCACCAGCTGGCCCGGATGAATCAGGGCCACCGTCGCCGGATCGCTGAGCCGGATGGGCACCGCGACGGTCCCGGCGGCGGAACCGGTGAGCAGATTCGGCCCGACCAGCAGGTGCTCGCGCAGCACCGTGCCCGCGGGGACCGCCACCGCCAATCGTTGGCCGAGCACCGCGGCCGGCTCGCTGATCACCTGCCGGTCATCGGGAGCCAGCGGAACGCTTTGCACCTCGATCTGCTGCGCGCTCACCGTGCGCCCGGCGGCGATATCCGCCAGCGCCACCACCACCTGCCGCTGGGCCAGCTGCCCGGTGGCCAGCACGTTCAGCGCCGCGGCCAACGCCAGCAGGGTGAAGGCCAGCGCCAGCGGCTTGCGGTAGCGGCGGAACAGCTCGCTGCGGCTGCGCGCCGCGCGGATCCGGGGCCGCGGAATCACCGGGGTGCGGCGTGGGGATAAATTGCTCATGCCCCCAGCAAAACCCCGCCCGGCACGCTCGCCGCACGGCCGGCGGCGAACTGTGGGCAACCGGCTAGGGGTCGATGGTGTGCACCAGCTCCGGGGTGATCACCAGGTCCACCGGGCGGTCATGCGCGTCGACCGGGAAGTTTCCGGCGGGCACGTATTCGTCCGCGTAGACCAGTGCGGCGATCCGGGTGGCCTTGTCCGCCACCTGCGGCAGGAAGCGGTCGTAGTAGCCGCCGCCCTGGCCCAGGCGCAGGCCGTGCTCGTCGACCAGCAGCGCGGGGATGAACAGCGTGTGCACCGTGTCGAAGAGCCGCGCGCCGTGGCGTTCGCCCACCGGCTCGCGCACCGGGGCCCGCGCGCTGTCCACCAGCTGCACCTCGGGGGTCCAATGCGCCCAGCGCAGCTGGTATTCCGGTTCGCACACCGGCAGGTACACCTCGATGCCCGCCTGCACCAGCCGGGGCAGCAGCACCGAGGTGTCCGGTTCATCGGGCATGGACAGGTAGAGCCCGACCCGGGTGACGGTTCCGGTGGAGGAGTCCAGGTAATCGAGCACGCGCGCGGCGAGCTGTTCGGCCAGCAGCGCCGAGCTGTTCGGGGTGATCTTCCGGCGGGCGGCCCGCACGGCGGCGCGCCGGGCCTGCTTGCTCTCGCCCGGCGGTGGGGAAGTGGCTGCATTCATGGTTTTACTCTACGCGCCACCCGCGCCGTGGGTCATAAAAGTGCAGGTGAGCTCCGCGGGGATACGATATGTGCATGCTGAGTTTTCTGCGCGGAAAAGCCGCGTTGCCCGAGTTGTCCTCCTCGCGCTTGCTGCTTCGCGAGCTGCTGCTGCGCGATCAGGAGCAATGGCTTGCCCTGCGCTCGGCGAACGCGAACTGGCTCAAGCCCTGGGACCCGACAAATCCCTTGGGTCCGCCGGAGCCGATGAGCTTCCGGCAGCTGCTCGTCGCCAAGCGGGCCGCGGCGCGCGAGGGCACCGGGTACTCCTGGATTATGACGCTGCCGCAGCTGCACCGAGCCCACCCGCCGATCATCGGGCAGATTTCGGTCAGCGGGATCCAGTACGGGGCGGCGCGCTCCGCCTCGCTGGGCTATTGGATCGACGGCGCCCATGCGGGCTACGGGTTGGTCCCGGAGGCCTGCGCGCTGGTGATCGATTACTGCTTCCAGGACTTGGCGCTGCACCGGATGGAGATCAACATCCGCCCGGAGAACGCCCCGAGCCTGCGCGTGGTGGACAAGCTGGGCTTCCGCGACGAGGGGCTGCGCAAGGGGTTCCTGCATATCGACGGGCAATGGCGCGACCATCGAACATTTGCACTAAACCGCGAGGAGCTGGATTCCAGCATGCTAGAACGCATCTACGAATAAAGCGGTGCGCCCGTTGGCCGAAAGCCCGCTGCGGGCCCAGAAGTGCCCATCACTTGCGAATTCTTGCGGACACACCGAGAAATTTGCCCGTCGATGCACCCGGCGTTGCATAGTGTTGACCGAGGAAGCTAACTATTCGGCTTCCACCTGATCTGACCGTTCAAACGGTGTTGGAGGACCCCATGGCTGGCACGTCACAGAGCGAAACGCGAGCGCAGTCTGCCGAGAGCGGACTCAAGATACGTGTGCGCTATGGGCGGTTGGCGGTGGCGGTGCTCGGCCTGTTGGCGGTGCTCGCCACGCTTCTCGGCCTCGTGCTGGCGCCCTTCACCGCGCTGAGCTTCTCCGCCGTGGGCATCTTCTTCGCCGTCGCCCTGGCGTCGGTGGCCACGCTGCGCGCCCTGGCGGTGCGTGATCGCAACCGCAAGCTGCTGGCGCATCTGCAGGCCACCCGCGAGCAGGCCCTGCAGACCCCGGCCTTCGCCGACGAGGCGAACCAGGTAATCACCCGCAAGTCGGGCGAGGATGAGGTTTTCGACGCCCGCCCGGGTTCGGCCCGGCGCGCCCCGGCGATCACCGCCGAGGAACTGCGTGCCGAAGCGGTGCGCGTGGCCCGTGGGGACGGCGGCGTCAAGCAGCCTGCCACCTGGGAACCGACCAATGTGCCCAAGCCCACCTACGTGGAGGTGCGCGAGGCGACGCAGCGCGAAATCGTCGCCCGGGTGCGTCCCGAGCCGATCCCGGTCTCCGAACCGCTGCGCCCGACCAAGCACATCAGCCTCAAGGCCGCCGAGGGCGCCAAGCGCCTGGCCGCCGAGGTCAGCGCAGAGGAGCGCGCCTCGATCGCCAGCGTCGTGGCCAAAACCGAAGCCCCGGCGCCGGCGCCGGCGGAAAAGCCGGTCGAAGCCCCGGCAGCGAGCAAGCCGAAGCTGAACCTGGACGCCGTGATGCAGCGCCGCCGCGCCTAGCACACCATATGACGAAGGCCCGCATCGACAAGGATGCGGGCCTTCTGCTATGCCGGTGGGACTAGAGCTCGCCGAAGGGCAGCGGCCCGCGGTTTCCCAGCTGGTGGTCGAAGACGAGCGTGGTTTCGGTGTGCCCGACCGATTCGTCGGTGGCCAGGTTGTCCAGCACCCAGTCGCGCAGCTCCTCGGTGGAGCCGACCGCGATATGCAGCAGGTAGTCGGTGCCGCCCGAGACGTGGAACATCGAGAGCACCTCGGGCAATTGCGGGATGCGCTGGCGGAAGGTGTCGATCTTCTCCCGGTCGTGGGCGCGCAGCTTGACCGAGATCAGCGCCTGCACGGTGCGCCCCACCGCGGCCAGCGAAACCTCCGCGTGGTAGCCGGTGAGGATGCCGCGGTCCACCAGCGAGCGGGTGCGCAGCAAGGCGGTGGACGGGGCGATGCCCGCGCGCTGCGCGAGCGTCGCATTGGAGATGCGGGCATTGCTGACCAGCTCGTCGATGATGATTCGATCGATCTCGTCCAGATCGGTGCCGAAGGAAGACTCTGCGTGCGATGACATAAGAATATTTCACCATACCCGCCGCCGTTCGTTGAAATGTTTGGCGGTTTTCTGCTTCGCCTCAGCCCGCAGATCCCGCCGCCGGCGGCGCCCGGCCGATATATTGGGGCCTATGACACGACGTTCCGAAACCACCGGTGAACCCTTCGACACCCGCCTGGCGGCCTACGCCCTGGTGGAGCACGAGTCCAAGGTGCTGCTCACGCTGTGGGATATGCGTCATCGCGACGCCAGATTCACCCCGCGCTGGTCCTTGCCCGGGGGAGGGGTGGACCTGGGCGAACAGGCCACCGACGGGGTCATCCGCGAGGTCTACGAGGAGACCGGCTACCGGGTGGGCCAGCTCTCCCTGCTCGATGTCAGCACCGGCATCATCCCCGCCGCGAAGCGCTACTCCGGGGATGGGCACCCGATGCAGACCGTGGCGGTGACCTACCGGGCGCGGCTGCTCGGCGGTCAACTGCGCCACGAGCAGGACGGCTCCACCAGCGAAGCGGCCTGGTTCACCCGGGAGGAAATCCTGGGGCTGAACCGCATCGAACGGGTGGACAGCATCCTGCGTTTGACCTCGCCCGGCGTGCGCTAGCGCAAAAGCAAGACCCGCTGGCCTAGAATTCAGGGGAGATGAATTTAGCTAAAATCACCACCGCCGGCGCGCTGGCCCTCGCCGCGACGCTGACGCTGTCCGCCTGCACGAGCCAGTCCCCGGAGCCGGTCGAAGAATCCAAGGGGATCGAGCTCTCCCTGTCCGCCGGGACGGACCCCACCCAGCGCGCGCTGAGAAAGATCTATGCCGAGGCGCTGCGTGCGGCCGGCTACCAGGTCACCGAGCTCCAGCCGAGCGCGGATCCCTACCAGCAGGTGCTCGACGGCAACGCCGACGTGGCCCTCGCCGAGTCCACCGCAGCCGAGCTGCGGGCGGCCACCGCCGGAACCGCGGCGCGCAGCCTGGCCGCCAGCGGCACCAATGGCTCCGCGGTCCTGGTGATGAGCGCCGCCGAGGCCAAGCACCATGCGGTGGATTCGGTGCCCAGCCTCGCCGCCGCCTGCCCGGAGCTGAGCTTCATCGGCGCCCAGCCGGCCAGCGACCAGCTGCTGGAAGCCCTGGAAGACGCCGGATGCGCCAAGCCCGAGGTGAAGACCGTGGCCGCGGAGCAGCTGCCCGGGCAGCTGCGCGCCTCGCTGGATCGGGTGCTGGTGCTCGGGGCCGCCGACGCGATCATCGGCGACGAGGGCTTCTACATCGTCCCGGGCAGCGAGGAGATCTTCGCGGACGCGCCGCTGGTGCCGCTGGCCGGTGCGGACCTCGACGAGCCGGCGCAAAACGTCGTGGACCAAGTCAGCGAGCAGCTGGACCAGGAGGCGCTGATCGGCATCAACCGGATGGTCAGCGGAGCCGACGCGCTGGACCCGGAAACCGCCGCCACCCGGTACAAGCTGCTGAACAACTAACCGCGGCGGGTGTTCATGCGCCGACCAGAAGGCGCGCGCCCCGCCCCAATCATGAGAAAGTGTACCCATGGCAGAATTCAAGCAATCCTCGAAGCTCCACAACGTGCTCTACGACATTCGCGGGCCACTGCTTGAGCACGCCCAGCGGATGGAATCCGAGGGGCACCGCATCCTGAAGCTGAACATCGGCAACCCGGCGCCCTTCGGCTTCGAGGCGCCCGACGCGGTGCTGGTGGACATGATCCGCAACCTGCCCAACGCGCAGGGCTACTCGGACTCCCGCGGCATCCTCTCGGCGCGCACCGCCGTCTCGCAGTACTACCAGACCCGCGGCATCCAGACCATCGGGGTGGACGACGTCTACCTGGGCAACGGCGTCTCCGAGCTGATCACGCTGTCGCTGAACGCGCTGCTGAACAACGGCGACGAGGTGCTGATCCCGGCCCCCGACTACCCGCTGTGGACCGCCTCGGTCTCGCTGGCCGGCGGCACCCCCGTGCACTACCTGAACACCGAGGAAGAGGGCTGGCTGCCGGACCTGGCCGATATGGAAGCAAAGATCACCGATCGCACCAAGGGCATCGTGGTCATCAATCCGAACAACCCCACCGGCGCGGTCTACCCGAAGCAGACCCTGGAGGGGATCCTGGAGCTGGCGCGCAAGCACAACCTGATCGTCTTCTCGGACGAGATCTACGAGAAGATCCTCTACGACGATGCGGTGCACATCAACACCGCGGCGCTGGCCGACGACGTGCTGGTGCTGACCTTCTCCGGGCTGTCCAAGGCCTACCGGGTCTGCGGCTTCCGCTCCGGCTGGATGGCCATCTCCGGGCCCAAGCACCTGGCGAAGGACTACGTGGAGGGCATCAACCTGCTCACCAACATGCGCCTGTGCGCCAATGTGCCCGGGCAGCACGCGATCCAGACCGCGCTGGGCGGCTACCAGTCCATCGATGACCTGATCCTGCCCGGCGGCCGGCTGCGCGAACAGCGCGACGCCGCCTACGACCTGCTCCAGGCCATTCCCGGGGTGAGCGTGCAGAAGGCCAAGGGCGCGCTGTACATGTTCCCGAAGCTGGACCCCGAGGTCTACCCGATGCACGACGACGAGAAGTTCGCCCTGGAACTGCTCAAGGCGCAGAAGATCCTGATCACCCAGGGCACCGCGTTCAACTGGCCGGCCCCGGACCACTTCCGCCTGGTCACCCTGCCGGCGGTGCGCGATCTGAAAGACGCGGTGGGCCGCATCTCGGTGTTCCTCGAGGATTGGCGCGCCCGGGCCTAGGCCTGGCGCTAAGCTGAAGCGATGAGCGAATATCCACAGAATCTGCTGGCCCGGCTTCGCGTGGTCGGCGAGGTCGACCTGTCCCAGCGCGCCACCGGCGAACCCGACTGGTGGCCGAAGGACGCCCCGCGCAGCAAGCGCAAGGCGGCCAAGCGGCTGGAGGCCATCGCCGCGGAGCTCACCGAGCTGCAGGAGCGGCTATTCGCCTCCGCGCTGCACGGGCAGCTGCGCGACTCGCTGCTGCTGGTGCTGCAGGGGATGGACACCGCGGGCAAGGGCGGGATCGTGCGCCACGTGATGGGCCTGTTCGACCCGCAGGGCGTGGACCACCACGCGTTCAAGGCACCCACCGACGAAGAGCAGGCCCACGATTTCTTGTGGCGCGTTCAGCAGCGGCTCCCCGAACCGGGGATCATCGGCGTCTTCGACCGCTCGCACTATGAGGACGTGCTGATCCACCGGGTGCAGAAGCTCAGCAGCACTCAGCAGATCGAGGCGCGCTACCCGAAGATCGTCGACTTCGAGCACGCCCTGCACGAACGCGGAATCCACCTGCACAAGGTGATGCTGCATATCGGCCCCGCGGAGCAGTACGCGCGGCTGAGCGAACGGCTGGATCGCGAAGACAAGCACTGGAAGTATTCCCCGGCCGATGTCGAGGACCGGCTGCTCTTCGCCGAATACCAGCGCGCCTACGAGCTGGCCATCGAACGCACCGCGACGGTGGATGCGCCCTGGTATGTGATCCCGGCGGATCAGAAATGGCGGGCGCGGCTCTGCGTGGCGGAGCTGCTGCTGCACACCCTGCGGGAGATCGACCCGCTCTGGCCGAAGGCCGACTTCGACGTCGCCGCCGAACGCAAACGCCTGGACGCGACCAAGTAGGAGCTCAGCCGACGGCATGCACCGCGAAGGCGGTGAGGAAGCCGGCGGTGGCGATCAACCCGGTGAAGTCGTGCTCCACGGCCCAGGCTTCGGGGATCATGGTATCGGCCACCATGGTCAGGATGCCTCCGGCGGCCAGCGCGATCGCGAAGGCGGTCCACCCCGGATCGGTAAGCGAAAGCAGGGCGAACCCGGCCCAGGAGGCCACCCCGGCGACCAGCGTCACCGAGCCCCAGAGCAGGAAGATGCCGCCGGCCTTCTTGCCCGCCTGCTTCTGCTGCGCCGTGCTGGCCAGCGCTTCGGGAATGTTGGAGATGAAGATGGCGACGAGCATCGCCGGATTCACCGCGCCTCCGGCGACCAGCCCGACACCCAGAGCCACCGATTCGGGGATGCCGTCGATCAACGCCCCGACGGCCAGCGCATTGCCCGAGGCCGAGGCGGAACCCGGGGCGCGGGAGCGCTTGGCCACGATCCGGTTCGCGAAGAAGTAGAGCAGCGCGCCGCAGATCAGCCCGAGCGCGGTGACCAGCAGCCCGCCGGTGGCGTAGGACTCGGCGACCAGCTCGAAGGCCAGCGCGCAGATCAGCACGCCCGCGCCGAAGGCCATGATCCCGGCCACGGCAGCCCGCGGTAGTTTCAGCCACCAGCCCGCCGCGGCGCCCAATAAAAGCGAGGCCCCGGAAACCAGACCCCAGATCAGTGCCCACCATGCCATGCTCATAATGCCCAGCGTAGCCAAGATACTGGCCGCTGGGCAGGCAAGAGCGGACTAGTCGGCCGAGTTTTCCACCCGGCGGCGGGCCTGGTCCAGGCGTTCGGAGACGCCGTTGAGCCAATTCTCGCAGTGCGCGGCCAACGCTTCGCCGCGCTCCCACAGCGCCAGCGAGGCTTCCAGCGGCACTCCGCCGGTCTCCAGCTGATTGACCACCGCCATCAGCTCCTCACGGGCCTGCTCATAGGAGAGCTGTGCGATATCTTCGGGGATTTGCTCGGTCATGGTCATTCCTTAAAGTGCTTCGGTGGCCGGTGCGGCCGGGAAAATTTCGTCGACGGTGGCGCTCAGCTTGCCGGCGGCCACGCGGATGCGCAGGCCCTGGCCGGGATGCAGCTCCTCGGCGGTGCGCACCACCGTGCCATCGGCAAGCTGGGTGACCGAATAGCCGCGGTCCAGGGTCTGCTGCGGGGAGAGCGCACGCATCTGCGCGCGCAGATGGCCCAGCTCGTCCCCGGCGCGTTGCACCCGGTGGCGGATCAGCGCCATCGAGCGTTCCCGCCAGCGCCCCAGATCCTCGGCGCGCGCGTCGATCATGGCCTGCGGATTGGCCAGCACCGGGCGCTGGCGCAGCGCCGTGATGGTCTGCGCCTCGCGCTGCAGCAGGTTGTTGATCGCCCGGTCCAGGCGTTGGCGCGAGAGCTCGATGCCGGCGAACTCCTCGTTCAAATCCGGGACGACGCGCTTCGCGGCGTCCGTCGGCGTCGAGGCGCGCAGATCGGCCACATCGTCCAGGATGGGCCGGTCCGCCTCGTGCCCGATGGCCGCCACCACCGGGGTGGTGGCGGCGAAGACGTCGCGGATGAGTTCTTCGTTGGAAAAGGGCAGCAGATCCTCCAGTGCGCCGCCGCCGCGGGCGATCACGATGACCTCGACGTCCGGGTCGGCGTCCAGCTCGGACAACGCGGCACGCACCTGGGCGACCGCGTCGTTTCCCTGCACCGCGGTGTTGATGATCCGAAAGCGCACCGCCGGCCAGCGCAGCGTCGCGTTGCGCACCACATCCTTCTCGGCGTCCGAATCGCGGCCGGTGATCAGCCCGATGGTGCGCGGCAGCACCGGCAGCGGCAGCTTATGCTCCATCGCGAACAAGCCCTCGGCGCCCAGGGCCTGGCGCAGGCGTTCGAGCCGCGCGAGCAGTTCGCCCAGGCCCACCGGGCGCAGGTCGGTGGCGTTCAGCGAGAGCCGCCCGGTTTTCGCATACAGGCTCGGCTTGACCCGGGCGACCACGCGTGCGCCGACCTCCGGGGTGGATTCCAGCTTGCGCATCACCGAGGACCAGACGGTCACCGAGAAGGAGTTGTCCGCGTCCACATCGCGCAGCGTCAGATAGCCGTGGCCATTGCGCACATTCGCTTCGAGCAGCTGGCCCTCCACCCAGGTGACCGGGGAGTTCTCGATGTGGATCTTCAGTTTTTCGGTCAGTATGCGCAGCGGCCACGGGTTTTCGGCACTGGTCTCCGCGGCCGTTGCCGGCATGGTGCGCGGCGCTTCTGGTGGCATGGGTCCTCTCCTGCATAACCGGGGCCCGTCCGTGATTAAACGTGCCGGTGGCTCATGAGAGACTATCGCACAATGCCGACGATTTGCCGGATTGCAGGGTGCCCGCCGGGGTGCGCGAGCGGCGGTGCCAGGGTCACAATCCGGGCAAAAAATGACGGATTTTCATGCCGCGCAGGCGGTGCGCGGCGCGTTTTTCAACGATTGGGATAATCCTGCCTCAAGCCGTTGTCCGCCTTCGGGCGGGGGAGGACACTGAGCGGTAATTGGGGAAAATTACATAGAGAGATGCAGAATCATGCGGTGGCCATTGGGGAAGAAAAATCTTGTTCGTTCGTCCACCGCGACCTGTTTGGCCTTGGGATTACTGGTGGGCATGGCGCCTCTGGCCGCCGCGGCGGCAGCCCCCGCGAGCGCGGCCATCGCTGTGGCCGCGGAGCTGTCCATCGACCTGCCGGCCAAGGTACGCACCACCGACAACCTCAATCTGCGCACCGGCCCGTCCACCGCCTATCGGATCCTGATCTCGATCCCCAAAGGCACCGCGGTCCCGGTCTCCGGGCGCGCCTCCAACGGGTGGTACAAGGTCAGCTACGCAGGGCATACCGGCTACGTCAGCGGATCCTACGTAGTCGCCGCCACGGTGCGCACCCTGGACAGCCTGAATCTGCGCAGCGGAGCGTCCACCTCGTACAGGATTCTGGTGACCATTCCGCGCGGGAGCACGATCCCGGCCTATGCACGCGCGGGCAACGGATGGTACAAAGTCAGTTATGCCGGGCGCACCGGCTGGGTCAGCGGTAGCTATGTCACGACCTATCCGAAGCCGCCGGCGGCCCCGCAGTCCACCGGCCCGAATCGGACCAGCCGGGTGGTGCTGACCTTCGACGACTGCCCGAGCAGCCTGAGCTCCTTCAACTCGGTCATTTCCTATGCGGCGACCAACAACATCGGCCTGGTGCTCGCTCCGACCGGTAATTGCCTCGGCTCCTACAAATCGCGCTACGGCGTGGACCTCGCGGCGCTGGCCCGGGCCAAGGGGCAATGGGTCATCAACCATTCGATCAGCCATCCGGACCTGCGTCCGCTGTCCTGCCTGCAGGCCGGCGCCCAATTGAGCGGCAGCGGAGTGCATACGAACTTCGGCCGGCCACCCTACGGCGCCATCGATGCCAGCGTGCGCTGCGGCTACGACAGCCGCGGCATGGGAATCTGGACCTGGACGCGGGACACGCGGGACTGGGAGGCGAAATCCAAGTCGATCACCGTGGCTCGGGCCGGCGCGGCAGTCCCCGGGGACACGGTGCTGATGCATATGCAATGGTACGGATTCTCACCCGATGCGCTGAAGCAGATCAAGGCCAGGCTGGCGCAGCGCGGGGTGAACGTGTGCCGTGCCTATCACGGGACCGATGGCGTCGGCGCCGTGGTGCGCACCCCGGTCAGGCTGCCGAGTTCCCTGCCTTGCTAGCAGCGATTACGGCCACGGAGGCAGATCTCACAGCCCGTTAAGGGTGGCGCGCATCATATGAGCATGCGCTAACTTGCGCCGGGTTCGTAGACTAGAGATATGGCTACTTCCACTTCTGTCCCGGTCTCGTTGCCGATCCCTCGGATTCCGCGTATTCGCCGCACTCCCGAGCAGATCGCCGCAGCCTCCTCGCAGGTCACCGAACGCAAGGTGCTGCTCGCCGCCCCGCGCGGCTACTGCGCCGGCGTGGACCGCGCGGTCATCGCGGTGGAGAAGGCCCTGGAGCACTACGGGGCCCCGGTGTACGTGCGCAAGCAGATCGTGCACAACGTGCATGTGGTCTCCGAACTCGAATCCCGCGGCGCGATCTTCGTCGAAGAGAACGAAGAGGTGCCCACCGGCGCGCTGGTGGTGTTCTCCGCCCACGGCGTCTCCCCGGCGGTGGTGCAGTCCGCCGAGGACCGCGGCCTGCGCACCATCGACGCGACCTGCCCGCTGGTCACCAAGGTGCACCGCGAGGCCGTGCGCTTTGCGAAAAACGACTACGAAATCCTGCTGATCGGCCACGAAGGCCACGAAGAGGTCGAGGGCACCTACGGCGAAGCGCCGGAGGTCACCACCATCGTGAACAACCCCGAAGAGGCCGACACCGTGCAGGTGAAGGACCCGGACAAGCTCATCTGGCTCTCGCAGACCACGCTGAGCGTGGACGAGACCATGGAGATCGTGCGCCGGCTGCGCAAGCGCTTCCCGAACCTGCAGGATCCGCCCAGCGATGACATCTGCTACGCGACCACCAACCGGCAGGCGGCGATCAAGGAGATCGCCCCGAGCTCGGAGCTGGTGATCGTGGTCGGTTCGGCCAACTCCTCGAACTCGGTGCGCCTGGTCGAGGTTGCGCTGGATCACGGGGCGAAGGCGGCCTACCGGGTGGACTTCGCCAACGAGGTGGACGAGACCTGGTTCGAGGGCGTGTCCAGCATCGGGGTCACCTCCGGCGCCTCGGTGCCCGATGTGCTCGTCCAGGAGGTGCTGGCCCTGCTCGCCGACTACGGTTTCACCGACGTCGCGGAGGTCACCACCGCCCAGGAGGACATCATCTTCTCGCTGCCCAAGGAAATCCGCGGCAAGCTCAAGGAATCCGGCGACGACGCCCGGGCCCTGGGCGGACGGCGCTCATCAGAAACCCGCTAAGCACTTCATTTCCCGCATCTCCTAAGCAAAGGTAGAATTTCCTCCCGTGGCTCTTACTATCGGAATCGTCGGACTGCCCAACGTCGGCAAGTCCACCATGTTCAACGCGCTGACCCGTGCCCAGGTGCTGGCGGCCAACTACCCGTTCGCGACCATCGAACCCAATGTGGGCGTCGTCCCGCTGCCGGACGCGCGGCTGAAGGTGCTCTCCGGAATCTTCGGTTCCGAGCGCATCCTGCCGGCCACCGTGTCCTTCGTGGACATCGCCGGCATCGTCAAGGGCGCCTCGGAGGGTGAAGGCCTGGGCAATAAGTTCCTCGCCACCATCCGTGAAGCCGACGCGATCTGCCAGGTCACCCGCGCGTTCGTCAACGACGACGTGATCCACGTGAACGGCAAGGTCGACCCGGCCTCGGATATCGAGACGATCGCCACCGAGCTGATCCTCGCCGATATGCAGACCATCGAGAACCAGCTGCCGCGCCTGGAGAAGGAGCTGCGCACCAAGAAGATCGAGAAGTCCTTCGTGGACGCGGTGCTCAATGCGCAGAAGATCCTCGAAGAGGGCAAGACCCTGTACTCCGCGGCCAAGACCGACGGGGTGGATCTCGAAGAGCTCGCCCCGATGCAGCTGATGACCACCAAGCCATTCATCTACGTGTTCAACACCGATGAAGCCGGACTGGCCGACACCGAGATGCAGGCCAAGCTCTCGGCGCTGGTCGCCCCGGCCGAGGCGATCTTCCTGGACGCGCAGTTCGAGGCCGAACTCGCCGAGCTGGAAGAAGACGAAGCCGAAGAGATGATGGAAGATGCGGGCATCGTCGAGTCCGGTCTGGGCAAGCTGGCTCGCGTCGGCTTCGACACCCTGGGCCTGCAGACCTACCTGACCGCTGGTCCGAAGGAAACCCGCGCCTGGACCATCAACAAGGGCGCCACCGCTCCCGAGGCCGCCGGCGTCATCCACACCGACTTCCAGCGCGGCTTCATCAAGGCCGAGGTTGTCGGCTTCGAGGACCTGGTTGAGGTCGGCTCTATCGCCAACGCCAAGTCCGCGGGCAAGGCGCGCATCGAAGGCAAGGAATACATCATGAAGGACGGCGACGTGGTTGAATTTAGGTTCAATGTCTAGCGGAATAGCGTCTGCGGGCCAAGGCAAGAAGTGACCGCTGATACGGCGCGACGCGTTGAGTTCGTTGTGTCGGTTCGGCGCGAAGTCGCAAGAAAAGCGATGTACATTTGCTCGAGCCCTGAGTGCCTGAGGGTGACCGGATTTCAGACAGCGAAGGGGAAGCCGAGGGCGGTCGCGCAAGCGGCGCACATCCTCCCGGCCGCAAAGTCCGGGCCGCGTCGGGATGCCGAAGTTGTCCTGCCTGACGGTACCAAGCTCAAGCAGGGGGACGAAGGGAATGCGATATGGCTCTGCCTTCCATGTCACGTTCGAGCCGACGCCGATCCCGAAGGTTTTCCTGCTGAACTGCTGCTGGCTTGGAAGCGGGAGCACGAAGAGCGCGCGTCGAGTCTCGTGGGGCTCGATCTGGAGCAGAGCCTGCTCAAACTTGGTGGGGTGCGTCAGTCGCATGACCTGGCGCGAGACCTCTTATTGTGGCTTGACGGCCACCGGTTCATGTACGTCGATGGTTCCTGTGAGTTCCCCGCAGAAGTTCGCAGCGCACTGGATTCCCTGAGGGTCAAACTGGTTCAACTGCGCGCGAGCGTTTACGACATGGACACTCGCTTCGGTAAAGCTTTGCAGGGGATTGAAACGGCTGTACTGAGGTTCTTTGCAGAGCTGTCCGACGTCCGTATCGACGAGATAGTCGTGACGTCAGGAGTTTCAGATTTCGAGCTTTTCTCGCAATCACTTGAGCAACTGCGCCAGGAGATAAAGGTACAGATCTTGCCCCTTGCGCGAGAAGAGGGTTTCAAATTCACTCGTATACGGGTGGGCGACGAGTAACGTCGACTGAGCGGAGTTCCAAGGAGACCGTGTACGCCTAGATCGCCTAACGTTCCGTGTCGGCACGCGAGGTTGGTGGGCTCTGGAAGTTACAGACCAGGGAGGTCGACGTCTGGGGCCGGAGCGGCAGCGCTGCGATCCCTGACCCGGGCGGTGGCAGCGGAAACCCCTGAGCAGTGATGACGGGCCCGGGAAGCCTGTCCTCGGCCGAAGATAAAAGAATCTGAACGTAGAAAGATTAAACTGTGGAGCTAAAGAAATCAGATCTGTACTCCTCGCTCTGGAGCAGCGCTGACGAGCTGCGTGGTTCGATGGTCGCCAGCCAGTACAAGGATTACGTCCTCACCCTCCTGTTCGTGAAATACGTCTCGGACAAGGCTTGAGGCCGACAATGCATCGCTAATCTACGTCCTCGACGACGGTTCTTTCGACAACCTGATCTCCCTCAAGGGCAAGCCCGACGTCGGCGAGAAGGTCAATATCGCCATTCGGCGTCTCGCCGAAGAGAACAATCTGCAGGGCGTCATCAACAACGCCAACTTCGACCATCCCTCTAAGCTAGGCTCAGGCAAGGACCTGCAAGTCAAGGTCTCGAACCTGATCGGCATCTTCCAGGACATAGACTTCACCGGCTCCAAAGCCGAGGGAGACGACCTGCTGGGTGATCCGTATGAGTACCTAATGAGGCACTTCGCCACCCAGTCCGGCAGAAGAAAGGGCCAATTTGGATGCCAGATCAAGATCAAGAAGACCAGTTCGATAGGGCGGAGCCGCTCAAGCCATCACGAACTGAGCCGCCAAGGGACGGGACAGCTAAGTCTGACCCCAATGAAGCGCGGAAGCTTGAGGAGGATGTCTGCGAACAGGTTATGAGCGATACTCCTACCCGTTGGCGGCGATTCAAGAAGCATCCAGCGGTCAAGACAGGTCTCGCCGTTGGCGGTGCTGCGGCTGTTGGTGCGCTCGCACTCTTGGCATGGAGGTCCCAAGAAGGAATCAAGCAGGCCAGCTCGGCTCTCATAGAGAATGTCCCGGAGTTTACGGCGACGTTCGAGAGCATCGGTAAGGAGGTCCCCAAGCAATCTCCGACCGAGCATGCGGTCAAGGCACACTCGCGTTTGCAGCACTACGGTCCTGGCCGAACTGAGGTAAAGATGGTCCCGATTCTGTCTTACACCCGTGGAGGCAACGCCTAGTAGGCGTATGGGGTGATGACTGTGTCGGGAAGTCCGGTTGCTCTAGTCGTCGGTGGTGATTCTTATGCCAGAGCACACTTCGGCGAGACTTATTGGGCGGTGGGTTTTGGATTTCTTTGATTTTCTTGTGAAGAAGGAAAAGAGCTGGGACGAGATCGATGCCAACAAGGGCGAAACGTCCCCTTGCCCCAATTGTGGGACTCCTCTGGAGAAGAGGTTTGTCTATTCCGAGCTGTACTGCCTTGCTTGTCACTACGGTCTAGAAAATGACGATGACGACGATGATGGTGTCAGCGAGACACTGAGTGTTTATGACGCAGCTCAGATATGGGCCTCAAACGGTAAGGATGAGGACTATATGTTCGGGTACTCCTGGGAGGAACTCGAAGCTGCGCTTTAGTATCTGAGATGCGTGCTGGCGCTTTTCGGAGTGGGTGCAGGTGAGGCCGCAAGCATATAGCTTGAATGGCCTCAGCACAACGTGTTCACCCTACTAAGGGTAAGTAGCGAGCAAGGGTGTTCGACGATGTATCGTGCCGACTGGGCAGTGGCTAGGCCACGTCCAATGTGAAATGGTCTGTGTTCGGCTGAAGTTTCTGAGCTTAGCCCCTTCCGGAAGTGTCACCTAAAAATGCCGGAACTATACGGGTCATGTCTGCGAATTGTTCCCTCTAGGAGCCTGTCGGCACCTCCGAAGGTATAGGAGACTAAATGTTATCCGGCTGCGGAACGTCTTGGAGTTCCGCCACAATCAGGCGTTTGCAGGCCTAGATTGCCTGCCAGCCCCCAGCGTGACAGAATCTCAGCCATGGGCATATTCGACTCCATTGCGCGCGGCTTGGGTAGCCTCCGCTTACTGTCCGACACGGAACTAGAGGATGAGCGTGAGGCGTTGAGGCAGCGCTACGTGTCCAGCGGGGATGTTGGCGAGGCGTCGAATCTCTACGACGAGCTGCACCGCTATGACGACGAGATGACGCGCCGTGCGAACAATGCCAATGAGTGCGAGAACCCGAACCCTCCAGAGCCTCGACACCGCGAGCACGGCTGGTACTTGCCGAACGACGACTGAACCGCTCAGACGGCAGTGAAGCGCGAATGCACCTTGACGACGGAATCCGACGTCCACGGTGCGCCGATTGCGGTTGTGAGGCCCTCGGCGTTGAGCGCGTCCGCCGGTCCACGACGGTTTAGCTCAGGTCGTACTCTGAGGTTGCACTGTTGTGAAACGTGGTGGTTGGATTCAGGGTCAATGTGGCGCTGCGTTCCTTTCTGGCACGAAGCTCTATTGGCTTCCCTTGCCCATAGAAAGGTAATGTGAACTCGTTGTCTGGAATCGGAGGACTAACTTGATCAACAGTGACGAAGCCGATGAATTTCTAGAGCAGGAGTTGGACAGCGCTCCAAAAGTGCTGACGTCAAGCCTCTATCACTACACGTCGTCGGACGCTGCCATTCTGGGAATTCTTGCCAACCGAAGTATTCGGATGTCGCCGTTCCAAGGGACGAATGATCTTTGGGAGTCAAGGCCTCTTTGGCCCAATCTTGAGGGTGAGCTTCGCCACAACGAAATTCCCGCAGACGGCTACTATTCAATTTGGGAAGACATTGACCGTTACATCCGCGGATATTCGAAGGTGGCGTGCTTCACGCAGGACTGGGAATTGCCGGATTCGCTAATGCATTCAGATGCGCTCCGTGGTTGGGCTCATTTGTCACTGTGGGCGCATTACGGAGCCGGTCATACGGGTGTCTGTCTTCGGTTCGATCGCGATCGGCTTGTAGCCGCTTTTGAGGCTGCACAGGAAAACGCCACCCATCAATTTTATGGACCCGTCCGGTATCGCCGGGCGGAATTTGGGGTCGGACCCCACGGCATTAGCCTTGAGCAGGCTGAGGAGTTCGGGATCGATGCCGTCGCGCTACGATACGCACACGTTCATCGCGACCGTGTCTTTTTTCGCAAGCACGCGGATTGGGCCAGTGAATCCGAATTCAGGCTGGTCCGAACAGACCTGTCCACGGAACCTCACTATTTCGACATCTCTAAAGCTCTCACTGGCGTCGTGCTAGGAGATGCTTTCCCGAACGATCGGATCCCAGCCTTGCTCACGATGCTGGCCGGCTTCGATGACGTAGAAGTGCTTCATATTGGCTTCCACAACCGCATTCTCGATCTGTATCCCCTTGAATCGCCGGCAGAGCCCGAGTCATTGCCCGGGCCGATGCTGGCGGCCACCTCAATTATTCAACCGCGACGCTCCGGTGATCTCACACAGCGGCTGAGATCGCTAGAAGAGATTGAACAAATCGCGGACATCGACCGTGAGGCAGTGATTCAGGCGGCGGAGCCCGTGCTCAAAATATGGCGTGAAGAGCTCATGGGACGGTCGGAGCTCATTTCTGCCTGGCCGGGCGTTGTCTTCAACACGTATCCAGGGTTAACTGCTATCCCGCCGGAAGGCCGGCGCAATCGGCCAGGGGTTCCGGGGGAATTCATTGCCTACGAGGCTGGGTTGATGATCGTAGGGGAGAACCAACCACAGCACACCTTCACTTGGGTCATGGCCCTCGCCATCCAGATTATGCCAAACGGTGCGGGGCGGCTTCACACGTGTATTACGACCGAAGAGTGGAGAAGTGAAGGTAACAATCAGCAGGAGCTCTACCGAGACTATCTCGAACCGGAAGCCCACGAGCTCCTGGCAGCGTCACGCCAAATTCTCGCGAGCCTGATTGCGGCGGTGCCAGCTGCCCGTCAAAAGTATGACGAACTCCGCGGGAAGACAACAGAACTTTAGCAACCTACCAGCCATCAGTCCGTATCTGGACCAAAGGTTATCCGGTTATGGAATGAGGTGAAATTTAGATTCATCGTCTAATTAAGTTCTGTTTCAACTCATATTGCCTGGTAAGAGTCGGTTCCGTTCCTGCAGGCCGAGGCGCGTGCGTATTTTGAAGTCGTCGACTAGGCTTTGGGACGTTGGCGGTACTTCCCGAGTGCCGCTTCGGATCGAGGGGACACATGGCGGATTCAGGTACGTGGTGCGACGCTCTGTACTTCCCGTTCGGCCGGCGTAAGTTCGGAGGGGTGCATTGCCGTCTGGAGCTTGGACACGATGGAGACCATTGGTGCGAAGCTGAGGACGAAATGGTTCCGTAGTCCCGTCGTCCACATGCCCGTCAGAGGGTTGTCTCTCGGGGCCGCTAAGTTAGTTGGCGAATCCAAGTTGTGTCCAGCCGGTCCACGTAAAGTGCAAACAATCAGGAGGTCAACATGGACAAAGTAGAATTGCAAGCCCGAATCGACGAACTCATGCGTCAGTATCACGATGAAGAGATCGACGGCGAGACCTATGCGAGGGAGATGATGGAGTTGACCACGTCCGCACAGGTATAGCCTGACGACGGCGGAACTGGCCAATCGCGCATAGGGCCGAGGAAGACCGTGTCGTCTACAAAGCCCCCTGACGACGGTCGTATCCTTTGGCGCTGAGCCTGGGCATCGCTTGCCCAGATAATACTCTGGGTGCACCCGAAGATGCCCACGTCCACGCTCACGGTGTTGTAATTGACGAGTTGGCTATAGGCGCTCGACCTCGCCCGGTAGGCTTGTGCTTTGCGGGCCTTGTGAGCGCCGAGCCTTTCCGTGCGCATGAATCATGCTCGATGTTTCCGGTAGTTTAGTATTTGTGGAGATTTTCAAGTGCACGCCGCTGCAGCTTGACCGCAACGGCAAAGGTGACCGTCCAAAGTAGGTTGGTTTGTATGGCGACGTCGTGGAGTTCTGCTTCAACGTTTAATCACGTTCGGGGCTAACGTCTCCTAACGTACGTTTCGGAATCGGCCCTGGGTGCTTCGGCAATCGGGGCCGTGACTGCGTGTACTTGGATCGATTTTCGTGCAGCAATTGATGTCCTTCGGTCTACTACATGCGTGTCACGGTGAACGCCACCAAGCTAACAACATGTAGCAGCCTCGAAGGTTGTGACTACTGCGGTCGCCCGCGTTGCCTCATGTAAATGGGCTCGCGTACGATTTAAGCACTAAGACCGGTTCCGCCTGCCTCGGTAGGTCCAGGGCCGGTCCTCATTTTTATCAGGCGGTGTTCGTGGGTGAGGATGTCAAAGAGTCCAAAGCATACGCCGAACAGGTGGAGATTTCCGCAGGTCGCGGTTTGGACGTGCGAGACCGGAGCTCTGCCGTCGCGATCTTTCGCAAGGCGAACTACTCCCGTTTGCGTGGCTATTGCAACCCGTTACGGATCCGGACTTCTTCGGGCCCTCAGGATGACGTCGACGCCCGTCTGCGCGCCGCTAAATTCGCGGTGCTGATACCCCTTACTTGCCGACCGCGCACTGCTCGGAGACGAGCTGGGCTGCATTGATCCCTGTGCCCAATGAGCCCTCGAAGCTCGGTCCGGCGATCGGTAGGCCAAATGGGCCAAGCGCTATGAATCCGAGCTAGACCAGTCTCGCGAGAACCTCGTTGGTCATCACCCGGAGCGAGTTCAATCCAAGCCCCTGTTGAAGAGAGATGCTAAGCCCATGCGACATCCCACCCGAGCAATCATTGCCACCACCGCTATCGCTGCACTCATCCTCCCATTGACCGCCTGCGATAGGTGGAGTACGAAATGCGATACGAAGAGCAGCTGCTCAATCATGATTCAAGGCGATCAATTCCATAAATTTCCGCGGCCCTACAACAGCGATCACGGGTTGCGCTCTGCGGACCGTATCCGTTTGCTGTCGGCAGTTGAAGGCGGCGAGGCCCACTTCCAAGCCGGCGGGATAGAACCAACTTGCACCCAGGGCAGTAGCTTCACAATCGTCGACACGACGATCACTTGTGACGTTGTAGGAGATGACCGGGTCGAACTGACAACAGTTCGTCAGAACAGGTAGCTACTCGGGAAAACCCTGGCTGACTTCCACTTCGCCCACTGATGGACTGCCGCGCAGGCGGCAGTAGGATCGGTATATGGATGCGGAGCGTGAGTTTGAGGAGCTTTATCTGGCCGGTGGCTGCCTCTGGGGTGTGCAGGCCTTTATCGCGACGCTGACCGGCGTGGCGTTCACCGAGGCTGGAAGGGCCAACGGCACTAGCCAGCGCATCGACGGCGACTATGACGGTTATGCCGAATGCGTACGAACACGATTCGATCCGACGGTTGTGAGTGTTGAGCAGCTGATGGCCTACCTCTTCGAGATCATCGACCCCTACAGCGTGAACAAACAGGGACCGGACCTCGGCAAGAAGTATCGCACTGGAGTGTATTCCACTACGCCGGTCCACCTCGAGCAGGCTCGGGCCTTCATCGCGGCATGGGATGATGCTGAGCGCATCGCCGTAGAGGTACTGGCACTTGCCAACTATGTGCGAAGCGCCGAAGAGCATCAGGATCGGCTCGCGCGTTTCCCTGAGGATTCCTGCCATCTTCCCGCAGAGCTGTTGACTAAGTACAAGGGGCAGGGCAACTTGCTCCGCTAAGAATCGCACCCTACCCTGAGTGAGGTATTCAGAAGCATCTAAAATTGGGAGGTATTTGACGTGAGAAAATTTTCGCGGCTTGCCATGCAGCGCGTGGCGTTATACCTCGGTATCTCCGTTGTTGGTATGGGATTGCTGATTGGAATGTATTGCCTCCTATCGGGTAGGTCGCCGGTAGAAGTCGTAGAGAACCTTTGGATTGCACTGTTTATCGCTTTATTTACGACTGTAGCGACCGCGTTGCGCGACCAACGGGAAGAGGAAGCCACTCGTTCTAAGAGAACGAATCGGAAGTGAAATGCGGCGTTCTCTCTGTTCTTACTGGACCACTTAGGCCAGTCGCCACTGAACTTACTGGGCGAGGACTCCGGGGGAGACTCAGACAAGGCCATCCGTGAGGCGAATGCACTGAGCGCTTCGCCGTGCCCGACCGCTAGAGCAAGCACCCACTTTCAGGATGTTGTGCGTACCGGAACGTGGCTGAATTCAGGTTTAACGTCTAGCGTTATTGACGCACTCCGTTATATGCTGGTGTTGTGATCAGATCGTTTGGCAGCAAGGAAACCGAGCGTCTGTGGCGTCGTGAGCGCGTGCCGTCCATTGATCCTCGGATTCTCCGGGTGACGTTGCGCAAGCTCCGCCAGGTGGGTTCCGCGACAAACTTGGACGACTTGCGAAGTCCGCCGGGCAATCGGCTCGAAGCCTTGAAAGGCGACCGGGTCGGCCAACACAGCATACGTGTCAATGACCAATGGCGGATTTGCTTCAGATGGACAGCCGCCGGACCAGAGGAGGTGGAGATCGTTGACTACCACTGACAAGATGGAGCCCATCCATCCGGGTGAGGTCCTCATGGAGGACTTCATCGAGGGATTCGGAATTACGCAGAACAAGCTCGCCGTGTCGATCGGAGTGCCACCGCGGCGCATTAACGAGATCGTGCACGGCAAGCGTGGGATCTCGGCAGATACCGCGTTGCGGCTTGCGAAGTACTTCGGCACATCGGCGGATTTCTGGATCAACCTGCAGAGCCACTACGAGCTCGATCGTGCAGAGGACATCGCAGGGGAGCAGATCGCTTTGATCACGCCACTGCAGGTTGCATGAACGGAGGTGCGTGGGCCGCAGGGCCTGCTAGGCACGTGCCAATTCACGTCGCGCGTCTGCTCGCCACGGTTCCCCAGTAGTTCGGGCAACCGGAGTCCAGCGCCGAGTACATTGAGGCCGCACGCTTCAGGGAGCGGTAGACGGTTCGCGATTCCCGGGGACGGATCTTCGGGGTTACGCTGATAGATCGCCACATCTCGCGGTTGTCGACCGCGCAGTTCACGGTTCGGGCCCAGGTAAGGCGATGCGCAGAGCCATCGAGGATGACGCTGCTCACCGCGGGGACCGCCGGCTGGAAGCGGAGACGCTCACATCCTCTCATTCGGATCTCGGATATGCGCACACGCGCTATCTACGAGAAGTGGGGGAATCTTGCCGCTGGAGGCGGCAGACCTATGAGGTGAAGGCACACTCTGACTGATCATGTTGAAGCCGGTTTCTTGCGCATCGGCTGCTTTTTGGCACTCCGGGAGCAAAGAATTGACGGCTCTAGATCCAAAATCGGTCAAATGCCGCTGACCTCCATTCTCCTAGGCGTCGTCAATGCCCTCTGGTGCCCTGATGCGTTGCTCTGGCATGTACTCGTTTTCGTATTGAAAGGTGTAATATCTCACCCGACCAGTGGTTTAGCGTCCTACTAATCGTCTACAGTCGAAATTATGGCGATTAACAGAGAGATGCTGCAGTTCGTCTCCATCGAGGAGCTGCTAGGCATTCACGCACCTGATCTGCGCATCCCCGATTTTCAGCGACCTTACTCCTGGACCCCACGCATCGCGGCACAGCTATTCACGGATGTTGGTGAGGCGCTCGACGGCAGGCCTGAGCATTCGTACATCTTGGGCACCGTCATTCTCCTGAAGCGCCCGCACGAGTCGCATTTCGAGGTGGTCGATGGCCAACAACGAATCCTGACCCTCCATCTGCTGAGGGCGCTTCTTCGCGGCCAGAGAATCCCCCAGCTCCAGTCAGGCGACACCCCGATCCATCACGTCCATCAGGAACTCTCGCGACGGGTCTCTGACCTCGAACGATCTCCGGGGCGCCTCGACAAGTACCGGGATTTTCTAGACTCCAAGGCCAGAGTGCTGAAGATCGTCACCGACGACGAGGATGAGGCGTTCCAGTTCTTCGACTCACAGAACTTCCGAGGCAAATCACTGCGACCGCACGACTTGCTAAAGGCCTTCCACCTGCGAGAGATGGCAGATGCCAGCACGAGCGAGCAACGCGCCGTGGTTGAGCAATGGGAGAAGGCCGACGAGAACGCTCTGGACCGGCTCTTCGGCACCTACCTGGCCCGCATACACTGGTGGAGCCGCAACATGCCAGCCCATGCTTTTACCGCCGATGACCTCGATCTCTTCAAGGGAGTCGGTAGGTCCACCCGCCGTTTGCCGGGGGCCGAATACCATCGCGCTGCCAAGACAGTGCTTCCCGGGCTGCAGGAATGGTCCTACCCAGATGCTGACGCGGTGACTCGCAGAGATCTCAAGCGCGCCCAGCACCAGCTCGATGCGCCAGTTGCTGCAGGCAAGTCCTTCTTCCACTACGCCACGTTTATGCTCGAGGAATATGAGCGGCTGGACGAGATGCTTTTCTCCGACGTCAATACGGCCGGCCTCACGAGTGCGGAACTTACGGTCTTCCACGATGGGGCGCGATTCAGGTACTGCCGGGAGCTATACGTCGCCGTGGCGCTGTACTACACGAACAAATACTCAGAGGATGATATGCCGCAAGTACGACGCCACCTCTTCCGCTGGGCCTACGCTCTCAGGCTGGTGTACGAGCGTCTGGGTTGGAGATCCGCGGACAACTATGCGCGAGGGATCAGTAACAACATGGAAAGCCTGAACGAGGTGAACCTGTTCTCCGCCATCCGCGATAGTCTCGATCCGCGGGAGATCGAGCTGGAGAACTTGATCGCACCGAACACGGCCCGGAGCGGCAACTCAGATGACGCACGCCTCCTCACTCTGCTCAAGGAGTCCCGCTGAAATGACACAGCCCACCGCCCAGCATGAGGTCCAAGCCATCCCTGTCGGACAACTGTTCGGCCCGGATGCTCCCAGCTATTCGATCCCCCTCTACCAGCGTAATTACACCTGGGGCGAGGAACAGATACACCGCCTGATCCACGATGTCCTCGACGAGGCCGAGCAGGAGGAAGCTAAGGATTACTTCCTTGGCAATCTTGTGGTCGCCACTGCGCAACGGGCCGACGAACCGCTTGATGTGATCGACGGACAGCAGCGCCTGACCACGTTGTACATCCTGCTGGTCAAGCTCTCTTCCCGGCCAGAACTGAAAGATCTTATCGGTACGCTTCAGCCGCTCACCTATGAGGCGAGGGAGAAGGCCACCCGCGCTTTGCGCGGCATATTCGATATGCGCGATGAGCAGTCGGAAGACGAAATTGGTCGAGAAGATTCCGGTATCCTCCGTGCTTCGGTGATCATCGAACAACTACTGGCCAGCGGGGCTTACGGTGGCCGTTTACAGGAACCCTTGGTGATCAACTATCTGCTCACCAGGGTCCTCGTCGTCCGCATGCCGATCGAGCCGAGCACCGATCTGAACCGGTACTTCGAGGTCATGAACACACGCGGTACGCAGCTCAGTCCTGTGGACATCGTCAAGGCACGGCTTCTCCGCTACCTGCCTGACCCCCGCGATCGCACCTTGCTGAACCGCGTCTGGACAGCATGCTCCGATATGGAACACTATGTGGCGATGAGCGCCACCGCCGGAAATACCGCCCAACGTGCAGAAGTCTTCGGACCAGACTGGGATCGGATACCAACAAGAGATTTCTCGTGTTTACGTGACCAGCTCACCGACGCCACCTCCGAAACAGCCTCGCCTGCCGAGAACGACACTTCAAGCACACCAGTATCGACCGCGCTGACGCTCGACGATGCGGTGGCTGCCTACTCCCAGACCACGGTCGCGACAGAGCTACAAAATGCCGACGGTGGTGAGCGATTCACATCGCAGATCACCTTCCCGACTCTGCTCTTGCAAGTTCTCGCAGTGAAGGGTGCAGGAAGCGGCTCTGCGCGGCAAGACGATCGACAGCTCGATGACAAACTGCTAGTTCAGCGCTTCTCAGCTCGCCTCGATTCACTGCAGTCGTCGGCACGGATCGACTGGGTGCGCAATTTCACCACTGACCTGCTGCGGATCCGGTTCCTGTTCGATCATTTCATTCTCAAGCGTGACGCGACTCTGACCACCGGGCACGAATCCACCACGGACGAGGAACCTGGCAGCTGGTCGTTGTACCGACTCGCGCGAGGAACGTCCCGACGCGGCAGCAATGGGCAAGACACGCCCCGATACCCCTCGACCTTCGCCGCAGACGAATCTGGTGCCGGCCCGCGTAGTTTGCACCGACGGATACTGCTGCTGCAGTCGGCGCTAAGGATCACTTACACCTCCCCTCGAACAATGCACTGGATGACCGACGCACTGCGTTACGTCACCGATCTTGCGGATCAGGATGAGCCAATCACAGCTCAGGGATTCCTCCGCCGTCTCGAGTTCTATGCACATGAGCGTCTGCGCCAGGCGATGACCCCGGATCCGGACAAGGATGCGACCAGCCCGGATGGGATGGCGCTCGGTTTTTCCATCCCGCGTATCGTGTTCACATACCTGGACTACCTGCTGGTGGAAGAGATGGCCCAATGGGACTTCACCTTCAGTTACCGCACCTCCGTGGAGCACTTTTCTCCGAGCACCGAGGACATCGAGCACTCCTCCTTCGCGTACCGCTTGGAGGACCGGCACCTTCTCGACTGGCTCGGGAACTTGGCTCTGGTCACTGTAAGCACCAACTCGAAGTTCAGCAACTACCTCCCTGTGCAGAAGGCGAACAACCTCGATGCCCGCCGACAGAGCCTGAAGCTCGAACTGATGGCACGGCGAGCGGAGACTGGGAGCTGGAACGACGCAGATGTGCGTGAACATCATGAGGAGATGATGGAGTTGTTGCGCCGAGCACTTGCCGGAGAGCGAGCTCGATCAGTTTCTGATATCTGATCGTTCCCGTTTTAGCCCTGAGGAATTTTGCACTCGTGACCATGAATTCACGGATTGAATTTATGCACGCCGGTGATGTGTAAGCCTGATGCGACCTTCGTGAAGAATTCGTCGTCGTCTTGGATCCGTGCACTCACAAAATGTGTATAGCCGTGCTCGCCATAAACTTCAACGGCAACACATCTGCCAAGCCTCCCATATCACCTGTTCTCCGACCGTTGCCATCATTGGATCCCATACGACGCCATCTGGAGAGTATTGCTCGTTGAGGTGTAGTTCGTGCATAACGATCGCCACAAACCATTCCAGAACCTGAGCCGTGGGCCAGACGATCCTGGTGATCTATCCGCTCATCCCACCGAATGCAGAGAGCCCCCGGAGCTCGTCGACAACGTGCTAATTCGCGTGGGCTTCCGAGATCAGCGGTGACGTAAGATCGGGCACGTTAATGTCCGGGAGAGTCATCTTCAGCGCCACTGTTCACAATTGAAGCGGAGGCGCTGGCGATGTACAGGCGTCCGTTCCACTTCTCCGGGAATGAAGCGATATATCCCGGCCATACGAGAACACAATTCGCGGCCTACTTTCATCTGGTCTTCGGGTTTGGTCTCCAGGAGTTGTTGCATGGCCGTGGCGCTTTCGATGACTGAAATAGTCTTGGGCCAGACAGCAAACTTTGTCATTACGTCAAGGTTAGAATTCGTTCGGATTCGTGTGTTTTTGGGAGATCACCAAGCCCTCCTATGCGGCAATTTCCATGTGCGAATGTGCGCTCAAATTCAACGCTTTAATGCGAGTGGCGGATAGATAATTTCAGCAAGGCCGACTAGGGATGCAAGCTACCGGCCTTGAGGACAATTATCGAGCCGTTTGGTCCATGGTCGAAGAAGAGAGTGACGGCCGCTGTCATTGCATTTTCTTAGAACAGCGGCCATGGAACTGCTGGCATCTCACCGCTCGGTGCCGGAAACCGCCCTGCCGAGCTCAACTTGGCGCAGCGCGCGGCGAGAGATGCGAGTTCTTCGGCGCTGAGCAACTCCGCCAGGCTTTGGCCCAGTTCACCGTGCAGCCCTTCGCTGACACGGTTTATGCCCGCTTCTTCCTCGGCGGTTAGCGCCTCTCCCCGCCATCCCCACAGCACCGTGCGCAGCTTGTGCTCATGGTGAAAGGTGAGCCCGTGGTCCACGCCGTGCCGGTGACCGTCGGCCAGGGCGAGGATGTGGTCGCCCTTGCGGTCGGCGTTGTTGACGATGACGTCGAACACCGCCATGCGTCGCAGAGACGGCGAGTCTTCGTGAACGAGGGAGACCGCTCGTCCGCTCTCATCTTGTCCCTGGAGAACTTGTTTCCAACCAGCTGCCGGTACATGCTCCGACGCGATAAGGTTCACGGCATCTTGGGCGGGGTCCGGCTCCTGCCAAAGCTGCACCATGCCAACGCCGAGCGGGCCATCGCGCAGCCATGTGCGGGGCACCACGTCCCAGCCGAGGGCCTGCGAGACCTGGTAGGCGGCCACCTCCCGGTGGGCCAGCGTTCCCTGGGGGAAATCCCACAGCGGGCTTTCGCCGGCGATCGGCTTGTAGACGACCACCGTCTCGCCGATGCTGCCTAGAAAGGTGGCGTTTGACGCGGTGGTGATGCGGCCGGTGAGCGCCAACTCGGCTTCCATGAGTTCAGGAGATTGCATTAGACCTCGGGAAGGGTGCAGGTGTGTCCGTCAGCGTCCACGGGATAGCCGCACAGCAGGCACATCGGACGCCCGGCATCTACGATCTCGCGGGTGCGCTTGGCGAATGCGCGGGCGGTGCCCACCGGCATCCGGACGCGCAGCATTTCGGTCTCCTCAGCCTCGTCGGGGTGAAGCGACTCCTCGCCGAGCTGCGCATCGGGATCTTCCTCGACGAGGGGATGGGCCTCGATCACGATCTGGGACGTGGAGGGGTCCCAGCCCAGGCTCATTGCGCCGGCGCGGAACTGCTCCTGGTCCTCCTCAATCGGGTCATTGTCGACAAGTTCAGGGGGAGTTCCGGTGGGAATGCTGAACGGGTTGCCGTCGACGGTGAGGAGCTGGTCGAGAATGTCATCGATATTCTCCGCGAGCTGAGCCGACTGCTGCTTTTCCAGCACGATGCTCACAAGCTGCTTGCCCGCGCGCACCTGCAGGTAGAACGTACGCGACCCTGGAAGGCCGGTGACGCCAACGACGACCCGATCGGGCCAGGAAAATTCGTGAATACGTGTAGGCATATAAATATTCTAGGCTCCTGAAGTACGTGGTGTCTGTTGCCCTGCGCCGCCGCCCACCGGGGCATCTGCCGAGTGGAGGCCTTTGGCCAGCCACGACAGATCACCCGCATCGGTGTTCATCGCGTAGACGCTTGGCCGGCCAGCGCCGTAGCGCACGATCGAGATGGAGGCTGGGCCCACGTTGATGCGCTGGAACAGGTCAAGGTGCATGCCGAGCGCGTCGGCGAGAACTGACTTGATGATATCCCCGTGGCTCACCGCAGCCCACACGGCCTCTGGGCCGTGCTCGGCTTCAAAGGCCGCATCGTGGCGTCGAATCGCCGCGACCGATCGCGCCTGCATCAGTGCCATGGATTCACCACCGGGAAAGGTGACTGCTGAGGGTTGCGACTGCACCACCGGCCAGAGGTCTTCGGCAGCCAGCTCGCTGAGCGTGCGGCCCTGCCACTGGCCGTAGTCGCATTCGGTGAGATCAAGATCGGTGGGCGCGTAGGGGGTGCCGGCCTGGCGGTCCAGAATGTACCGTGCGGTTTGCTGGCAGCGTTCCAGCGGGCTTGTGACCACCCCGGCTAAGGGCACCGGCGCGAGCCGCTCTCCGGCCAGTGCCGCCTGATCCATCCCGGTCTGATCCAGATTGACGCCGGACGCCCGGCCGGCCAGCAGGCCCGTGGCGTTGGCTGTGGTGCGGCCGTGCCGCACGAGAAGAACTGTTGCCATCCACCCAGCCTATCCATTTGCCATCGGCAAACACAGCAGCCGCTCCACTGTTGCCCGTGGCGGAATCATGCAACTGCAAGGCTTGGCGAAAGCTGGGCTTCGATGGCGGATGCGAACTCCGCGTTATTGCTCGACGTTACCGATTCTTGAAAGATGCCCGCCAGCTCTGCACTGCGTAGCAGAGGGTGCCGACCAGCAATGCTGCGAAAATCGTTGTCCGCCAGGTCACGAATGATTGCGCGTTGAGGATCGAAACCACGATGAGCGCCGCGATCAGTGCGCTGCCAGCTGTCCAGGCCCACGCCGCACGGCGTGCGCGATAGGGCTCATTCGGTGTGAAGCTGGCCGCATAGCTGGCCGGAGTGCCGAATTCCTCCTGCAGAGATGCCTCGGCCTCCGCGGCGTAGGCGCGGGTTTCGTTCACGATCACGCGAATCCGCCGGTCACTGAGATCACCACGAAGCCGGAGATTCGCCTGGAGCTCGCCCACCCATTCGTCTTGAGAAACTGCAGCGGCGTCCGGTGCGATGTGCGCGGCGGCCTTTAGCTTGCGCTTCAGGACGACGCCGATTGCGTAGTGAATGAGCACGTACAGCGGCACCGGTGCCAGATACCAAAGAACGCTTCCTGTCCCAGCCGAACCTTGCAAGAGCATGGCGAGAGAGCTGAGGGCAAGAGTGCCAACGATTAAGGACACCGCGGTCCAGACCATCGCCATCGGGCGCGTAAATTTGCGCACCGCCAGATTCCAAACTTGCACTAGGCCTATGGTTGCTGCTGCCAAGAAGAAGGGAAGGGCGAACATCATCCAGCTCAAGCGTGCTGTCCACCCGTCGTCGATCAGCGCAACAATGGTTACTGCCACGGTAATCAATGTCGCGCTGAAGCAGATGGCTTGCGTGAACTGCCCCGTCGAGAGCAATTCGTGCCGGTCGTAGGCGGGGGTTCCGGACTGCTGCCAGCGCTCCTGCTGTTCCTTGGCCCAGACCTTTGGATCGCCAAACAGGTCTTCCGCCGGTTCCTGCGCATCTCTGAGTACCGGCAAAAGCTTGATGAGTGTCTCTTTGGCGGTAGCAATCTTGACGCCGTCGAGCATGAGCCGCCCTGCAACGGTTCGCAGCCACTTAACGTCGCTTTCCGCTCCCCGGGCCGCACGAAATTCTTCGATGAGCCCGGTGAGATCAAGCTCGGTGAGTGGCTGAGGGGAATGCTGAGTCATGGCTGCTTTCCTTCGCGGTCCGAGTCGTTGTCAGTAGCTGGTTTTGGCGCGCTTAGCGATTCGGCTAGAGCATGCCAGGCTCGGCGTTCCTCTTGGAGCCTTGTCTGCCCGTGCGGAGTCAGTGCATAGTTGCGTTTTCCGGGGCCGTTCTGTCCTTGCTCCCATTGCGCGATCACGGCGCCATCGTTTTCCAAGCCGGTTAGCAACGGGTAGAGGGAGCCGCCCTTTGGACGTCCGAAGCCAAGTTCGTTAACTGCCTGCGCGATTCCGTACCCGTGCAGCGGCCCGTTCTCAAGACTGGCGAGAACGGCCGTTCCCAGCGCGGCACGAGTCCACGTTGACGGCCATTCCGGTTTCACCTCATCGTCGTTCATGTATCTAAGTATAATGTGTATCTAGATATTTGAATTACGAAAGTGGCGGTAACTGTTGTTTTGCCGGTCGATGGCTGGGCTACGCTCAAATAGGACGGTTAGCGAGCTTTGCGAAAGGCCGATGCGGTTGTGAAGATGAATAGTGCACCTTGGACGGCGGGACGAGATGCCCAGCTCCCGGAAGACACCGCACGACTGTTGTCAACCGTTCCCGAGTGGTTTGGGCAGCCTGAATCCAACGCGGAGTACATCGAGGCCGCGCGCACCAAAGAAACCTGGACGGTTCGGGACAACGCGGGGAAAGTCATTGGACTCACGCTGGTTGACCGACATTTTCCGCATGTCGCGGAAATCCATCTGATAGTTGTTGATCGTGAATTCCATGGATCCGGCGTGGGTAGTGCGATGGTTGAGGCGCTTGAAGCCGAGGCGATCGGCAACGGGGTCAAGCTGCTGGAAGTGAAGACGCTCGGAGCATCTCATCCGGATGAAGGATATCGACGCACGCGCCACTTTTATGAAAAGTGCGGTTTTCTTGCTCTGGAGGAGACCAACCTGTGGGGCGAAGATACCCCTTGTCTGATTATGGTGAAGCCGCTATTCCCGAAGGCAACAATCAGGCGTCGAAGCTGAACCGACTATTCTCGGGTCTGATCTGTACCGCACTGCAATCCGGGATTCGCGCAATTATATGGACCGCCGGGAAGCCCTTGAACTGCCTCAAGCACTAGGCCTCTAAGCTGTGGCAAAGCCAAGGGAGTAAGCACTCTGTTGTTTACCCCGGCCAACGAGAGTTATTGGGAATACCTCTGCCTTTTCATCGACCCGCTCCATGAGCGATATGGTGGGGAAGCCCAACCGGTAAACTGTCGCCGTCAAGGGATAAGGTGCAGGATAAGGAAGCGCTGATGAGAAGCTCGCCAGAAAACATCTTGTTGCGATTGGCGGATGCCGAGGAGCAACAGATCCGCGAGGTGTTCGCGCGTCTTTCCGAGTGTGGGTTTCCGGTGCAACAGCAGACGCCGCATATCACCATCACCTTTTCACCTGCAATGGCCGATGAGGTTGCGCAATGTTCTGCGCGGTTGCTTCCTGCGCTGATCCCGGCACGGCTGGAGCGTGTGGGCACCGTTGTTTTCGGAACGAAGCGAAAGCAAACCGTCGCCTGGTTGCTTGAAACCTCCGAAGAACTGGAATCTGCTGCACGCGAGATTAGCGCGCTGAACCCGGATGGTCGAGGGTCGAGATGGACTCCGCATCTGACGATGGGCCTGCGGTTGCCACGAGAAATCGTCCCGGACTACATTCGTGCATTGGATGAGCTGACTCCACGGAATTTGGAGCAGCTCACCGCTATCCGGGCGGCACTGTGGAAACCAATCAGCGGTGAGCTCACCGTACTTGCCGAGGCGAGCAACGCTCAAGAGACAAGAATCCGAGCGGACTAGATTGCACTTGTCGGCCGGACAGCCATGGACGAAGTCCGGTACTCAGCGCGGCGGCAAAGTCTCTGGGCAGTCGGCCTAGGAATTGAGCTGGGCCGCTGCGGCCTTGAGATGTTCGTCGGCCCCGGTCTGCAGCGCGAAGAGGCCGTAATCAACGGCGGCGGTACTGAAAAGTTCGGCGCAGTGCTCCGCCAAAAGCGGAGAAACCACCCCGCCTTGAGCTACGTACCGGGCCACGGTGGCATCGAACGCCTGCGGAGAAACGCTTGCCTGGTGGAAGACGAAATCCCGGGCCGGGTCGCCGATGGCCGCGGTGGTCCAGTCCAGTATGCTGTCGATGCGCTCGCCGGTCATCAGTTGGTGCGCGGGATAAATTTCTCCGTGCGTCACGGTGGTGTGCTGCGGCCAGTACCGGTCATCGGCCAACCAGGCGTTCCAGCGGTCCTGCAAATCTGGGGCTACCTCAAATTCGTTCACGACTGTGGCGATGTCCTCTCGCTTGCGTTGGCGCACGGAGTCGGGAGTGAACACCTCGATCCCGCTGTCGGCAACTACCCGTGGATCCACCGCATGCAATTGCGCAATCACATCCGCCAAGGAGTGCGCGTAGTGCCGGGATTCCAGGTCGAAATGCCAGTGTGGCTGCCCTGCCTCGTCGAGGGTGAGCCCCGGTTCGCCGGGCAATAGCGGATAGGCGATCAACTGCTCGCTATGGATTTTCCAATCGGGAATCGCTACGTCCAGGTGCGGCGCTAGGCAGTGGAGCAGCCGGCCTTCTACCGCCGCGCGTTCGGTGACATCGGGGCGACGTGGAATCCGCAGTACCCAGGAATCGCCGGAATTTGTGGTGCCGATGGCGACCTGGAAATCCAAGCCTAGTTCGTTGATGGTGATACTCGAAGGATCCAGCGTCAATCCGTGGATCTCGGCCAGCGCACAAATTTCTCGAATCGCAGAGTTTTCCATGATCCCAGCCTTGCTGGTTGAGCGGGAAAAGTACATAGCGGTGCTGGCACCTGGCCGGCTGAACATCACCGAGCCGCTGAGCACGAGGGCCCCGTCAAGGCCGCGAAGCCCAACCTTTCGTCGAGGGACTGGGGTGGCGATTCGATCCAGGCATGGCGCTGGCCCGTTTGAATTTAGTCTCCCTCGCCTCTGGAATCTGGACGGGCCCGATAGTTGGTTTGTCGCTTGGACTGGCAGCGAAGAGGCACCACAGAGCTGTGAGCAGTGGAGCGCTTAGCGGAAAACTCGGCCGATGCCACCGCTCAGTTGCGACAGGTGCATCCAGATCCCGAAACGAACGAGCGGGCGAAGGAGCAGTTCGATCCATGGGTGAACGACGCGGTTGGCATTGCGTTCCCAGCGCAGGTGGATATGAAGCTGGGTGCCGCCAGCTGCAGGCTCCAACTCAATACGTATTCGCTTGATGTTGGCCCGCGCCGATTCTGGAAAGGTGAACTGCCACTCGATCAATGTTGCGTCTCTGCATGCGACAAGCTCGACATCCTGGGTCTGGAATTCAGGCTTAATTCGAAGCTGCTTGCCATCGGGCCGCTGCGTGCGAGTGCGTGCGCTCCAGCGTTCGCCAATATGGATGCGTCCCAGTGGATCGTTGCCGGCGATTTCATTGATAGTCGGTTCCCACTGAGGTATCCGCGACGGGCTGTAGAGCAAATCCCAGACCTGTTCAACGGCAGCGGGAATAAATGCCTCGATGCTTCCCGAACGTTGGTCCGGCCGAATGCTGTGTCGTGGCTTGAAGGCAGTGAAGTGCTGGGCTTCATCGATTAGCGCGATCACCTGATCGGGTGCCGTATTTAGCCGCCGTAGTATTTGGTCGATCATGCCGCTCGGCTCCGTCATGAGTTCACCCAGTACGTCAGCGGCAGTTCCCCGACGCCCGCCGCCGCTCGCGCGTTTGATCACGGCTAACGCGCGGTCGCTCCATTCGTAGCCACCGGTTTCATGGAAGACGATCCGCCCTTGTGGCGGGAGTCCGCTGTTGACGCCGAGCGAGGCGAGTTGTGCCGAATGCTGCTCGTTGACGGCAGCTCTTGCCGATTCAAGAGTGATCCCCATGCTTCGCAGGACCTGTCCGGCGCTCTGCTCGCTGAGGACGAGTGCAAGAAGCAGATGCTCGATGTCGGCGGTGCGCTGTCCGATGCGGGAGGCTTCCTCCATGGCGGCGAGCGAGAGCGTGTGCGATGTAGTTGCCGCGTCGCTGAACTTGCTCAATGGGCCCTCCTTGCTACGGGGATAGTCTGATCGACCTTCTTCGCGTACTTCTTGTGCGCTGCCTGGCGGGAGACCCCGAGTGCGTCGGCAATGTTCTGCCAGCTCATGCCCAAGCGCAGGGCCGCCTCAACTTGCGCGAGTTCGAGCCGCTCGGTGAGTGCACGCAGGGAAGCGATAGCGCGAAGCCCGGAGCGTGGGTCGCTGGTGTCTGCCGCGACCGTGGTGATCTGTGTTGACTCCATGCTGTCAACCTACGTTGCCAAGCAATCGCCTGTCAACAAAGGTTGCTAGCCGGGTGTCTGTGGCGGGGGATTGGTTGGACTTACCGGTGATTGTTAGGTGTGGCGACGAGATAGGGGCCCGCATCAAGATCTAATAATGCCAAGAAACCCGCATTCTGAGAGGCGTTTTCCCGGATCGCAGCAGTGGAGCTGAGAACATCATGCCCGTCAAGGAGCTCGCTCTCCAGATATTCGGCCGCCAAACCGATTGCGGATCGAAAATGCTCTGCGCTAGGGTTCAAGTGATTCCAGATCTCAAGAGCTTAGGGAGTTGCCATGGTCCGGACGCGGGTACATAACTTGCTAGTTTCCTCGGATGGCTATGCCGCAGGTGAGTACGTGACGCTCGAGAAGCCGATCGGTGACGCCCGCGCGCTTTTCGGCAAATTCGACGGACGCGTCATCCACGGCATCCATGGCATCGATGACCCGGTGACCGTGGATCGGGCCATGTTCAGCATGTGGGGCCAGGGGATCGGGGCGGAGATCATGGGCCGCCGTAAATTCGGTCCGCAGACGGGCGAATGGCCCGATGACGGCTGGGAAGGGTGGTGGGGAGACGAACCGCCCTTCCTCACCCCGGTGTACATCCTGACCCACTATCCACGCCAGAAACTCGAATTCGCCAACGGCACCAGCTTCCACTTCGTCGATGCGTCGCCGAAGCAAGCGCTTGGCCTGGCGCAGGAAGCGGCCGGCGGGTTGGATGTCCGGATTGGCGGTGGACCATCGACCGTGAGCCAGTTCTTGCAGGCTGATCTCATCGACTTCCTGCATGTGGTGATCGTTCCGATCGTGCTCGGTTCCGGTGTCCGGATCTGGGATCACCTGGCCGGCTTGGAAGACCGCTTCAGCGTCGAATCCATTGGCACCTCCAGCGGACTGACCCATCAGTTGTGGAATAGGACGAGCCGCGAGTGAAGTCCTCATGTGGCCACCAAGTGGAAACCATGAACTGGAATTCTGCCTTTCTGCGTCCAACGCCTGCCTGGGAACTGTGCATGCATCCTGCCGCACGCCACTGGCCTGTCTGAACGAGGGAAGCTGAGAACCATGAGAATGCTGCTGGGGGATGTGTTGCGGACCGCGGGCGATCTGCCGTGGACGCACGCCCTGTATGCTTCCGCAGGCCGGCGGTCCTTCGAGGAGTCCGCGCCGGTGCTGGTCTGGGATGTGGATGACGTCTCCGATGCCGCCATGGATCTGCCGGCCGAAGCGATCGCGCTCGACTACGAGTATGTCCTCGCGATCGATGACGTGCAAAGCATCGTCGCCAACGCCCTAGCGCAGCGACCGGGCGCGACAACCGCGGAGCTGCTCCTGGCGTTCCAGCACTATCTCGACCGCGACGCATTCATCGTGTGGGATGGTTGAACCATGCTTTCAAGAGAGGCACTGAGCGAGAAGTTCACCCTGCATCCGCCCGCCTCGCCCGCTGTTCTGGAGACCGAGCGGGGCGAGTATGGCGGTCCGCTGCCCGAGGAATATGTGGATTTGCTTCGGATCTCCAACGGTCTGTACACCGAAGGGAACCTGAGCATCCTCGGGGCCGAGGGCGTAGTGCAACGCAACGTCGACTACGAGGTGCAGGCCTACCTGCCCGGCTACTTCATGATCGGCGACGACGGCGGCGGGACCGCGATCCTGCTGAACCTGCAGGACCGTGGCATCTACGAGGTGGACATGGGCGTCATGGATGAGCAGAGCATGGAACGCAACGCCGGTTCCCTCGATGAATTGCTCCGGCTCGGCACGTGCCTGGCCGAGCGCAACGGCTAGCGAGGGAACAAGCACCGGCGGGCACCTTGATGAAATTGATCAATCTAGTTAAGCCATTGAGCTGCGTCTGATTCCGGTGCGGGCGCCAGCCTCGGGCGCGTTGCCCTGCCCGTGGCTATTGAATGTTTCTGCTGGGATCGGCTGACTTTTCGCAAGCAGCTACACGGTGCGGGAATAGCGGTATCCCCAAAAATCGCGAGCACGCTCAATCCGGGACGAGCTCAGGGGGTTCAACGCAGGATCCAACGGGCCATTCAATTACTACGGAGCACAGTGGCAATGGAGTAGCACCTTGAAAAGTCGCAAAGCTGTGGTTCCGTCAAGTCCATTGTTCTCCTCGTTATTCTGAGCTCCGGATTCTCATCGACAGATAGTTCGAGAATCCGGCACGCTTGGCAAACTTCACCGGGCGCGAGTGCGATTCACGGAATCCGAGCTTGCGGTATAGCGCCAACGCGGCGGTGTTCGTATTCTTGATGTCTCGGAGCACGAATTCCTGGTAAGGCAACCGCAGCAAATGCTTCATCAGAGCGGTTGCGACGCCCTGGCCTTGACGTTGTGGCACGGTGGTCACGAAGCCGATCTCGGCCAGAGCGGGCCGTGCGTCCGCGTAGGCCCCGAGGAACTGGCTCCGAACGATAAAGTAGCTGATTGCTCCGTGCCAGTTTCCCAACGCACGCCGAAATTCACGTCCGCTGGGCTTGAAGCACTCCTGATCTCCTTCCGTCAGGGTCGCAACCGCCGCAGGTTCTCCATCGACCAGTGCAATATAGAAGCGCTCTAGGATGATCATGTGTTCGAAAGCGTCCGCCAGAACCTGCGGGTCTTTCGAGAAGTACTTGAAGTCGTCGGCAAATCCGTGGATTAGCACCGCGGTGATGTCCCGGCGGGAGTTCTCGCCAAGCTCGTCGCCACGTTTGATCTCGATCATGGGTTTCCCTCGCCAGTTAGTAGGCGAAGCACAACGTCTGCGCCTGAGTCGGTCAACGCGTCCTGGATGACCAGGCGCATGTTCGCAATACCCGACAGCATTGCGAAATAATAGGCGGTTAGTTGCTCCGGATCGCCATCTGCGAACTGTCCGGAGGTTTGTCCCCGACGGATGAGCTCGGCGAAGGCTTCCCAGAGAGAGCCCTGTTCGGCCGCGAGCCGTGCCGCCGTTCCTGCCGGGGTGTCGCTCAGGAATCCTTGGTTGATCACGAGATAGAACTCGGCTGCCTCTTGATCTCCCGCAAGGTCGGAGAGGAAGTCATGTGTGAAACCGCGCACTAAGGCGAGCGGATCGCCGTCGCCCGAAAGAGTATCGGAGACCGCTTCTAGGCCGGCCGCGGCTTGCTTGAGCAGGTCGTCGAAGAGGACTTCCTTGCTCGCATAATGCCGGTAGATGGATCCGATGCTGAGCCCAGCTTCTTCCGCGATGTGCCGGATGCTCGACGCAGCAAATCCATGCCGTGCAAAAATGCGGACGGCGGCGCGCTCGATCGCCTGGCGCGTAGTCTCGCGCAAGGCCCGATTCTGTTCTGCTACACGCACGAACACCTCCATAGAATGAACTGATGTTCATTCTATGGATTTCAGACCTGGCGTGCAATGCTCATCTGTTATCGAATGGCTGACCGTCGATGTTTTCGCCACGGAACAATAGCGGGATTCGCGATTCGCACGATCCGTAGTCCTTATCTGGATAATATCCAGCTCGTCCCTTCCCCGGAAGGCCAGGCTTGCGACTCGACGCAGATTTCCTTGCGGTCACCGCATCAGCATGATTGCTGCTCTGGCTCCTCGAATTGGCCGCTGAATAAGAGCTGCAGAGCTGTGCGCCCCGGGGCATTTGCGGCAGGCACCGAACTGCAGAGCGTCAGCAATTGGCGTCCGCAGGAGTCTTCGCCTGGGTGCGCCCCGCCAAGGGCATGATCAGCAGCGCGATCGCCGTCAGCGCGGAGGCCACCCAGATGGGGGAGAGCAGGCCCAGCCCGGTGGCCAGGCCGAATGCACCCAGCGCGGGCCCGGCAGCGGCTCCGATGTTCAGCGCCGCGGTGGCGTACGAGCCACCCATCGTCGGCGCCCCCGAAGCCGCGTACAGCACTTGTGTGATCAGGGTGCTGCCCACGCCGAACGACAGCGCTCCCTGCACGAACAGCAGGATTATCAGGGCGCCCGGATGGGATGCGCTCAAGGCCAAGGCAACCCAGCCTGCAAGCAGCAGCGGTCCGCCGAAGGCGAGCACGGCCCCCGAATGCCGATCCGCGAGCCGCCCCGCGAGCGTGACGCCGAGGAACGACCCGCCGCCGAAGATCACCAGGGCTACGGGTATCCACCCTTCGGCCAGCTGCGCGTGTTCGGTGACTACCGGTGCCAGGAAGGTGAACGCGGCGAAGGTGCCGCCGTTGACCAGGGCGCCGAGTCCCAGGGCGAGAATCAGGCGCGGCGTGGCTAGCTCGCCGAGTTCCACGCGCAGCCTCGGAGCACCCGAAGCGTCCGCGGGCTGCCCGGCAGTTGGCCCGAGACCGCGCAGGATGCCAATGGCTGCGGGAATGCAGAGGACGGCGATCGCCCAGAATGTGGTGCGCCAGCCCATCGCCGTGCCCAGCAGCGCCCCCGCGGGCACGCCCGCGATGGTTGCGAGCGTGGTTCCAGCGAGCAGGATCGACAGCGCGCGCCCCTTCTGGTTCTCCGGCACGAGCGTGCCGGCCGCGCTCAGTGCGACGGCGAGAAATCCGGCGTTGGCGAGGGCGCCGAGCACGCGGGTGATGAGCAGAATCGAGAACAGGGCCGTTATCGCTCCGATGACGTGGCTTGCGGCAAAGAGGAGAAGGCAGAGCAGCAGCGTGAGCCGCGGCGGCCAACGCCGGGCGAAAGCGGCCATCACCGGCGCGCCGATGACCATGCCGAGCGCAAAGGCGGAGGTCAGCAGCCCGGCAGTGCCGAGGGGCACGTCAAGTTCGGTGGCGATAGCGGGCAGCAGGCCCGCGAGCATGAATTCTGAGGTGCCCATGACAAAAACGGCCAGGGCAAGCAGGTAGAGAGCAAAAGGCATCGAGGACTCCGAGGTGAGAGGTCAAAAAAGGGGTTCCTTTTTGTCACCACGGCCAGGGGCCCGGATAAGTCAGGCACGCGTGCGCGCAGGGTGCGGCGCTGGTGCTTAGCGGTTCGGGGGACTGGCGGGGTGACCGGCAGTCCCCGACTTGTCTGACTCGGGACTCGACATGCCTGAAACTATACATGGTACCGATGCGCCGCATTTCGGAATTACCGCCGGGCTGCCCGGGAGAGTGGATCAGCAGGAGGCGGCTTGCGCGACGGTGAAATGCTGGCCGCCGCCGGCGCCCTCAAGTTCGTCGAGCACGGAAATGGCTAGGTCGGCCGCGGTGATCCGCGAGATGCCATGCGCACCGGTGAGCAGTGTGCCCCGCCCGCGCCGATAACCGCCCGTGCGCTCGCCGGGCTCGAGAAGCGCCGGCGGGCTCAGATAGATCCATCCGCTGTAGGGGTGCCTCTGGCAGGTTTTGAACTGGTCGAGGCTGGCCTGCGCGACGTGCTTCCACGCAGCGGGCACGTAGTCGGGGTCTTCGATCAAGAGCCGGCCGGGATCCGTCGGGGAGCGCAGCGGTGCCGCGCCGCCGACGATCAGCACCCGAGTGCCGTGCTGCTCGGCGGCGTCCAAAACGCCTCGGGTGAGCGGCGCCAATCGGGACTCTTCGCCCGGGCCGAGCCGGATGGCGAGCACCGCCGCGTCGGCCTTGGCGAGCACCGGGTGCAACGCTGCGGTGTCGGCTGCATCAACGGCCAGTGTACTCAGTCGGTCGTGGCGAGGTGCTGCGGCGTGGTGCCCTCGGGAGAGCGCGATGACGTGGTGTCCGCGGTCGAGGGCTTCTGCGGCGATGGCTTTGCCGGCCATGCCGGTGGCGCCGAGAACTGCAATGTTCATGCGGGGAACCGTGCTTTCTTCTTCGTTGGGCCCAGTTGACCGGCGACCATGGCGATGAGCGCGACGGCGAAGCCGAAAAGTTGGCCTGGTGTGAGGACCTCGGCGGCGATGGCCGCGCCGAGGGTTGCGGCTACCAGCGGGGAAAGCAGCCCGAGCAGTGCGGTCGCGGTCACCGGCAGCCGGCGGATGCCGGAGAACCATAGTCCGTAGGTCAACAGCGTGCCGATCAGGCTCAGCCACAGGTATCCGGCGACCGCCGGGCCATCGATGCCCGGCGGGATTCCGTCGAAGAGCATGGCCGGGATGAGCAGCAGCAGTCCGGCGGCGGTGAGCTGCCAGCCGGCGAGTCCGATCGCCGAGACGCCCTCGGGCCTGCCCCATTTCTTCGTGAGCACGACGCCGGTGCCCATCGAGGCGGCCCCGGCTAGGCCCGCGAGGATGCCGAGGGGATCAAGCCCCGCGTCGGGACCGAGCACCACGAGGCCGACCCCGGCCATGCCGCCGAGGCCCCAGATGACCCGCCATGCGGAGAGCTTTTCGTGCAGGATTGCCACGGCGAGCAGCGCCACCACGATCGGCTGCGACGCACCCAAGGTGGCGGCGATGCCGCCGGGCAGGCGCTGGGCGGCGAGGAACAAGAGTGGAAAGAACGCGCCCATGTTCAGCGTGCCGAGAACCAGGGACTTCCACCACCAGGACCCGCGCGGCAGCCGCCGGGCGATCAGCAGGGTGAGCAACCCGGCGGGCAGCGAGCGCATCAGCGCCGCGAAGAAGGGATGCCCCTCGGGCAGCAAGTGCGTCGTGACGATGTAGGTCGTGCCCCATACGGCCGGGGCGATCGCCGTCAGCAGCGTCCAGCCGATGCGCGAGGGCAGCAGGGTGCCGGGAACTGGCAGCGGGATCGTCGTTGTGTTCATATATTCATCTTCTGCCGCACCGATGAATGAGTCCAACACATTGTTGTCATGCCATCGATGAACTGCAATCATGAATGCATGGAACTTCAGCAGATGCGCTATGCGGTCGCGGTCGCCGAGGAACGCAGCTTCACCCGCGCCGCCGCGCGCTGCCACGTGGTGCAGTCCGCGCTCAGCCACCAGATCAAGGCCCTGGAACGCGAACTGGGTCTCAGCCTATTTGCCCGCACCAGCCGCCGCGTCGAAGTCACCGCCGCCGGCGAAGCGTTCCTCGTCTCGGCCCGGCTGAGCCTCGAGGCTGCCGAACGCGCGGTCTCGGCTGCCGCCGCCGCGACCGGAGAGATCCGCGGCACGCTGACCATCGGGGTGATTCCGACGGTGACGGCGCTCGACATTCCCGCGGTGCTTGGAGCCTTCCACCGTGCACATCCAGCAGTGGGGATCAGGCTGCGCAGCGGAGGCAGCGACGAATTCATCGCAGCCATCGCCGACGGAAGCATGGATGTGGCCGTGCTGGGGCTCCCCGGGGCGATACCGCACGGCGGGGTCGACGCCAGCGTGCTGGCGCGTGAACGGCTCGTCGCCGTCGTATCCGCGCAGCATGAGCTCGCCGGCCGACGCGAGCTGCGGCTGGCGGAGCTGGCCGAGGAGACGTTTGTGGACTTCCCCGTAGGCACAACCGGACGAGCCCCCTCGGATCTTGCCTTCGCGGCGGCCGGGATCCGTCGTGAGGTCGCGTTCGAGGCGATGAGCACCGACCTCATGCTGGGCCTGGTGCGCAGCAACCTCGCCATCGCGCTCCTCTCCCCGGCGGTGATCCCCGACAGCGGCGACTTCCGCGCCATCCCGATCAGCGACGGGCCGACGCGCATCGAGTACCTGGCGTGGAGCGGCTTCAACCTCTCGCCGGCGGCCAAGGCCTTTCTGGACGGTCTGCATGGTTCTGCAAGCGCCTGAATCCCCACGGTCCGGGCCTCGCGGCGACAATCGAATCGAGCCGGGCCGATCCACGACTTCAACCTCAGGCTCCGGGTTGAGATTCTCGAGATTGTGCCAGAATGATTTCATGATTCTGCCGACCCCGACCATGGAGACCGAACGCCTGCGCTTGCGTCCCTTCACGGATGCCGACGCGGAGGACCTTTTCGCCTTGCAAAGCGATGCCCAGGTGCTGCGCTATTGGGACTCGCCGCCCTGGGATGACCGGGCGTCGATCGCCCGATTCATGGCGGGGTGCAGGAAAATGGCGGAGGAAGGCAGCGGTGCCCGCGTGGCCATTGAACGCCGCTCCGACCAGGCATTCGTCGGCTGGTGCACGCTGAACAGCTGGAATCCGGCATTTCGAAGCGCTTCTCTGGGATATTGCCTCAACCAGGCCGCCTGGGGCAACGGCTATGCGACGGAAGCGGGACACGCCCTGCTGCGCTGGGCGTTCGGCGCCTTCGACCTCAATCGCATCCAATCCGAGGTCGATACCCGCAATGCCGCATCGGCTCGGGTGCTCGAAAAACTGGGCTTCCGCTTGGAAGGCACCTTGCGCGAGGACTGCATCGTCGATGGCGTGGTATCCGACTCCTGGGTGTATGGCTTGTTGCGCAGCGAGTGGGCCGGTTGAGCGGCACATGGCGATGTCAAGGGGATCGGGCACTTGATCTGGAGCCCCTGACATATAGGTCAGTATGCGCTGTATAGTCATTGTATGCTGACTATTGCTTCTCGCCTGGATGTCATGAACCGGCTCGGCCGGGCCATGGCCGATCCGACCCGCTCCCGCATCTTGATGGCCCTGCTCGGTGGGGCGAGCTACCCGGCGGTGCTCTCGCGGGACCTGGAATTGACCCGCTCGAACGTCTCGAATCACCTGGCCTGCCTGCGCGATTGCGGGATCGTGGTCGCCGAACCCGAGGGCCGGCAAACCCGCTACGAGATCGCCGACCCGCACCTCGCCGCGGCGCTCACCGCGCTCGTGGACGTGACCTTGGCCGTGGACGAAAGCGCGACGTGCCTGGATCCGGCCTGTGTGGTCCCGGGCTGCTGCGCAAAGGGTGCCGTGCAGTGATGGCCGCGGAGCTCACGCTGGCACGGAGGGACGTGCTGCGGCGGCGGATCAAGATCGTCGTGGCAATCACGATCTCCTGGAACGTGATCGAGGCCGTGATCGCGCTGATCGCCGGTTCGGCCGCCTCCTCGGCGGCGCTGATCGGCTTCGGACTGGACTCGATCGTCGAGGTCCTCTCTGCCGCGGCGGTGGCTTGGCAGTTCGCCGCGCCCGACCCCGGACGCCGGGAGAAGACCGCGCTGCGGGTTATCGCGGTCTCGTTCTTCGCTTTGGCTGCCTACGTCTCGGTGGATGCCGTGCTTTCGCTCTCCGGGCTGCGCGAGCCGGAACACTCCCCGGTGGGTATCGCGATCGCCGGGTTGAGCCTGATCGTCATGCCGCTGTTCAGCTGGTTCGAGCGCCGCACGGGCCGCGAGCTCGGGTCCGCCTCCGCGGTCGCAGATTCCAAGCAGACCCTCATCTGCGCCTACCTGAGCGCCGCCCTGCTCGCCGGCCTGCTGCTCAACAGCCTGCTCGGGTGGGCATGGGCCGACTCGGTCGCCGCACTCGTGATCGCCGTCTTTGCCGTCCGCGAAGGAGTCGAAGCGTGGAAGGGCGATGCCTGCTGTGCCGCACCGGTGGCCGTGCTCACCGGGGAACTGAAGGCAGAGTCGTGCAGCGATGAGTGCAGTGACCACTGACCGAGCGCCGGATAAGTGGCGGAGCGGGACAGGATCGCCGTGCAACTTCCTTCCAAGGGAAGCCGAATCGCGGAAGCCTGCTGGCTAGGGTGCCTTGCGCTGTTCCTTGGCGACGTTTCGCATGATCCGCAGGTAGCCGAAACCGACGAACAGATGCAGCAGGGCGCCAGCGGCGAGAATGTAGACACCCGGGGTGAAGAGCACCGAAAGCTGATCGATGCGCCCCAGCGCAACACAGGCCAAGCCCAGCATCATGATCCCTGTTCTGATCTTTCCAAGCCATGTTGATTCCGGCGGGGAAGACAGGCGCAAGAAGAAGTAGGTGCACAGCAAGGTCAGATCGGTGATGAAGATGGCCAACCCGATCCACAGCGGAACCGATCCGTTCAGCACAAAGGCGATGGCGATGGCAACGATGCCGAGGCGATCGGCGATGGGATCGAGCAGAATGCCGAGCCGGGAAACCTGGCCGAACTTGCGTGCGATGAAACCGTCGATCCAATCGCTCAGGCCGAAGGCCAGCAGCAAGATGGCGGTGAGCACCGGCCGCGTATCGGAGATCAGGTAGCCGCAGATGGGTATGACCAGCAGGAAGCGGAGCACCGTGATGGCGTTGGGGATCGTTGCCCAATCATGCTTACGTCCCGAGCGCATCGCCACCGTTTTCTCCTTTTCTCCTACGTTGAACGATTGCCTACTGTGGAGAAAATTACAAGAGCTCGGGAGGCTTCGCGGGGATTAAAACACTGATTGGAAGCCACCCTAGAGTGCGGATACGGTCACTGGTACGCTGAGCCTTGTTCAGCGACTCCAAGGAGAACCCACATGTCTGATGTCACACAGCTCGCCCAGCAGCTCACCGACCTGCACGATTCCGGCCGTACTTTGGTTCTTCCCACGGTTTGGGATACCTGGAGCGCCAATGTTGCGGTCAGTGCGGGATTTGAAGGTCTCACCATCGGAAGCCACCCCGTAGCGGATGCCACGGGCAGCGCAGATGGCGAAAAGATGGACTTCAAGGATTATTTGCGCCACAGCCAAGTCATTATGGATTCGGTCAGCATCCCGGTCAGCGTCGATGTTGAATCCGGCTACGGACTGGAACCAGCGGAACTAATCGGGCGGCTTCTCGATGCTGGCGCCGCCGGTGCGAACATCGAGGATGTGGTGCACTCCGAGTCAAAGCGCGTGCGCGATCGCCAGGAACATGCCGATTACATTGCCGCCGCGCGCCAGAGCGCCGATGAGGCGGGTGTTTCCTTTGTCATCAATGGGCGTACCGACGCGTTGAAGTTCGGTACCGACGTCTTCGCGGACCCCGCCGAAGAAGCGATCGCGCGGATGAAGCTCATGGAGCAGGCAGGCGCACGGGCGGTTTACCCCGTGGGGCTGAGCACCGCCGAACAGGTCCGGCGCTTTGTCGACGCGGTGCAGATCCCGGTCAACGTCACCGCTCATCCGGTCAAAGCCCACGGCGCAGGGAACCTTGCGGAGCTCGGCTCGCTCGGAGTTCGCCGCGTGACCTTCGGCCCGCTATGGCAAATATGGTTGGCAGAACTTTCCGCGGCGGAACTGGCCAAATGGGTCAAGTAGCCCGTCGCGAAAGGTAATTTGCGCTGGAGTGCACTCCTCGATCGGGATGGCTAACTTCCCGATCGAGGATGACCGATCCCCTGGGATAGCGGCCGGCCCCAGAGGTGGCTTCAGCGATCAGGCCAGGGTCCCGGCCGCGTAGGCGGCCTGTCCGACATGCTGGATTGCATCGTCGAGCATGGAGAGCAGCCGAACCCCGCGGGTCACCGGCGGCTCCCACGCGCGGTCGACGATCTCACCGAGCTGCGCTTCGCCCAAGGTTCGGACGTACCAGCTCAGCGCGGCGAGCGTTGCCTCGAGGTAGTCGAGCAGCAGCTGCTGGTCCTCGACGACAATGCTCCTCGCCTGCTCTGGGCTGTGCCCGTAGCCGAAGCCCATCCCGATCTCGCCGAGCTCAAACCGCTCGCTGAAGTCTTCCCAGACCTGGCGCCGGCCGTTGAGCTCGGCTAATTGCACATCGATTTCCCGGGCGCTATGCCACAGCAGCCAGGCAATTGAATTCGGGTGTCCCGCAGGATGCGCGTTGAGCTGCGCGGCGCCGAGCGGTGGAAGATTTCGGGCGGCCGACAGCGGCCGCGTAGCCAGCTGGATGAGCATCTCTTTGGAATCCATATTCCACATTGTGCCCCGCTCGCCGCGCTATGTCAGCCTTGCTGCTCGGCGAGCAGCTCAAAGCGCACGGGGTGCGTGGGAACCCCATTGATCTGCAATGCGATCCCATGAAGCCCTGGATAATACCGGCGGGTGGTGATCGCCCGGAATGAATGGGAACGGCCGATGTCCAGGCTTTCGCCCGGTGCCAAGGTGCGCGTGGCAAGTTTGAAGACCTTGGCGCTGGTGGACCCGTTGGCCTTGAGATGGTGGACGAGGTAGTCGATGGCCAGCGCGCTCGGCTCGGCGCCGGTATTGCGGATGGCCGCGGTGAATTCCACGCTTCCACCCCATGGAACTTGTTGCTGGCCGAGCCGCGGTCCGTCGATCTCCAGCGTCGCCGGAGCAAAGCCGAGGACCGCCAGGGCCTGGGGATCTCCGCGCTTGATCAAGGTACGCAGTCCGTGCTTCACCAGCGGCAGTGTGGTTTTCTCGGGAGCTTGCAGCCAGAGGCGAGCGGTCTGCGTGACCAGCTGCGGAGCATCGCGGCTCAGGTCGTTCAGGTGGTTCGCCACGGAACGACGCACATACTGGCTTTCATCGCGGTACAGCGCATCGAGGATGGGGATGGTGCGGCCGGGCATCGCGGTGAGCTGCGGAACGCGAACCGCCCAGGGCAGATAGGGGCGAGTGCCCTCGCTGGCCAGCCGGCGCACGTGCTCGTCGGGGGACCGGGTCCACTCTTCGGCGATCTCCAGGGCCTTGTCCAGGTCATGGATGAGCAGCGTCCGAATGGCGAACTCCGCGGTCAATCTCCCGGTGAGCGCGGCCAGCAGGGCCATAGCGTCGTTGAATGCCGCGGAGGTATTCTCCCGTACCGCACGAGTCGCCACCGCGCTGGTCACCGGCCAGATCATCCAACCGGTGAAGGTCGCGGAACGCTCGCAGGCTTCTCGAATGACCGTTGCCAGCCGCGCGTAGTTTTCGGGGAATTCCGCCAGCAGGGCATCGCGCAGGGCATCGGCGCGTTCGCGCAGGCTCAGCTCGGCCAGAGCGGCACTGGCTGCCGGCAGGAATTGCAAGGGGCGCTCCGGGATGACGGCCTGGATCTCATGGGCGAGCTGTTCGGCGACATCGGCACCGATGAGTTGATCGGCGAAAGGCATAGTGCCATTGTTTCCCGCATCTGCGGGATCTGCGAATTCTGCGACCGGGGAATTCGGATGAAGCGTTGGGCTGATGCCCACAAAGCCTGCGAGGGCCGCCCGGCTGGGCGACCCTCGCGGGAAGCTTAAGGAGCGAACCGAGGTTAGCTTTTAGGGAGGATCTGGAAGCTGACGGCGCCTTGCTCGTCTACGGCCGCGTCGAGCACCTTGTCGTCGAGCTCATCGGTGATCAGCTCGTCGAGGTAAACCGGGCTTCCTTCGCCGCGAACTACCACGTCGGCTGGTTCCGGTGCGGGAACGATCTGCACCGCGAAGGCTGCTTCGTTCGGCGCTCCGGCACCTTCGGACTGATGGATTCGGAGTCCGGCATCTGCTGCCTCGGACTGGTTGGTGACGATCGCGGTAACGATCGTATCTGCCTGGTCGGTCAGTGTGAGCACGAGGCTCTCCTTCCGGTTGCGGACATGCCAAGATCAGGGCACGTGGGTGCCACCATTCCAAAAACAAGCGCGAATCTCAACCCCGCTTAACACCTGCGAAATACGCATACGCATCACCGAGCTCTCCGGTACCCTCCTCCTTCGCAAAGGCGGCGCAGGGCTCTAGCCGAAGGCGAGGTAGGGCGCGGATTTCCCGGGCTCGCGCACCCTGAACCGCAGTTCCAGGTCGCTGCGCTCGATCAATTGCAGCTGATGTGCGTAGGGCTCGCTGATGACATACACGGTGTCGCGCAGCTGCCATTGCTCGGCGAACCATTGGCGCAGCGCAGCCAAGAGGCGTTCATCGAGCCCGGATTCCAGCCGCGATTCACGAACCCAGAAATAGATGACCGCCTCCAGCTCCGCCCAGGCGCCGGGGCCCACCGCGCTCACGGTGGATTTGGCCAGGAATTTGGCGCCGGGCGGGTAGACGTACACGCAGCCCAGGCACTCGGTTTCGCTGGGATCGAGCATCGTGTAGGTAAAGGCGCGATGCTCCTTGTGGAAGCGCTCATGCTCGATGAGGTCCTCGCGGTTCTCCGCCACGCTGAAGTCATCGGCCGGCCACGGGTCCTGCTCCCAGAGCCGCAAGGACTCGCGGGTTTCCATCACCGCCGCGTAGTCCAATGCGGCGTCCTCGGCGGTGAGCGGACGCAGCAAGAACTCCTCGTTGCGCAATTGAACGGGAATCGGTGCGTTCGGATCGGTGATCAACACGGGCAGCTCCTGACGGCGAAGGGGGCAACCCAGCATAGATTGCTTGCAGGGAAATTGTGGCCGAAGTCCATGCGCGGTGCGCTAGCGTAAGACCATGAGCAACATTGCAGGACTCGAGGAACTTTTAACCGCCCTGAACGCGGGCCAGAGCATCACCGGAGGTTCCGGGCATCACCAGGCGATGCATGCCGCGAGCCAGGAGGCGTTGCGCATCGCCGCTCAGCTGAACGGAAGCTACCACTCGCCCGCGGCGGTCCGTGCGCTGCTCGGCGAGCTGACCGGGAGAGAGGTGCCAGAATCCGTCCAGTTGTTTCCGCCATTTACGGCCGACTTCGGCAAGAATATCCACTTCGGCGAGAACGTGTTCGTCAACAGCGGCGCCAGATTCCAAGACCAGGGCGGGATCGAGATCGGCGAGGGGTCGCTGATCGGGCATAACGCGGTGATCACCACGTTGAACCATGACATCGTGCCCAGCCGGCGCGCGGATATGCACCCGGCACGGGTGGTGCTTGGCGCCGGCGTCTGGCTTGGCGCGAATGTGACGGTGCTCCCCGGGGTGCGCATCGGCGATGGCGCGGTGGTCGGTGCCGGGGCGGTGGTGACCAAGGACGTGCCGGCCGGGGCCATCGTCGTGGGAGTGCCCGCCAAGCAGGTGGGCAGCGTACCGCAAGAGTAGTCCAACGTCGGGTTCAGCGGCCGCCACCGGTCAGCGCACGGTTGAATTCCAGGGCTGTGCCCAGCCACGAAGCCAAAGCCTCGTCCTTCTCGAGGCTCGCGGCGTCCACCTGGATCCAGCCCGGCCCCATGCTCCGTCCGGTGCCCATTTCCGCCTGGCCGGCTCCGGGGCTCAGCAAGAGCTCGGCGTGGTTCGCCGGGGCAACATGAACCAATAACGCCCCTTCCTTGAGCGCGCCGACCAGTAGTTTCTCGTTGACCATAAATGAGTGGCCGCCGAACATCGATACCTCGCGCAGGACCGGCTCGCCGGCTAATTTCTCGCGAATGCGCTCGATGAGCAGCTGCTGGGCCGTGTGCATCATCTCTGCCCTCGCTTAGCGGGGCTCGGGCGGGGCATAGGACATCCGGTCAAAGACCAGCACGCTGTCGCTGATCTGGCCGTCGGAGACGGTAAAGCATTCGCCGGCCACGGCGGAGGAGGTGCTGGCGGTCTGCGGGTAGTAGAACAGCGCCACGCGGTTGCCCTCGGCGAATTCGGCGATCTGCGCGGTACCGGTCAGCAGCGGCGCGAACCCGGCGATGAACTGCCGGTAGGCCTGTTTGCCCTCCAGATCGAGGCCCGGCGCCCGGCAGGTGATGGCCTCGGCGACATAGCTCATCGCCAGCTCGACATCGCCCGAAGTCCAGGCCCGATGATAGTTCTTGACGATTTCCAACGCTGAGGATTGCTCCATGGTGGGTTCCTTGGGATTTAGAAGGTCAGTTTTGTGCGGAGGCCGCGGACGACGAAAAAGAGGATCACTGCCTGCGCGGCAAGCAGGAACGCGCCGGAGCCGACACCGTCCCAGCCCATTGCCAAGCCCGACTGCAGGGTGCCGATGCCGCTGGCCACGGGGTAGAACAGCGGCCAGAGGATCGCGAGGTTACGCACGCAGGCAAAGACGATGGCGAAGGCGAGGGCGATCAATCCGAAGCTCAGCGCCACCGGCAGCGGAACCGATCCCACATGCTGCAGGGCAAAACCGAGGCCGGTGAGCGCGATGGCCGGCAGCCAGCCGAAGGCGCGTTCCCAGCGTAGATAGAGCCAGCCGAAGACGAAGAACGGCTCCCAAAACACCAACAGGTTGGCTAGCAGGTGGGGGAGGAGCTCGACCTGCTGCGCGGCGGCAGTGGTGATGAGCTGGTAGGCGGAGCCGGCCCCGAGGAGCGCGGCGATGATCAGGGAGCGGAGAAGGAATCTGCGGGTTATGCCGAGCCCGGCCCAGCCTTCCCGACGCTTCCTAAGCACGGTAAGCGCCGGAATGAGTGTGCCGAAAAGCAGGATGCCGACAATCAAGAACCCGCCGCCGAACGCGCTGCCGGCCCAATAGCAGGCCCAGAACGCCAGCAGCGTGCCCAAGGCAATGACGGTGTCGCGGCCGGGATCCCAAGCGAAGATCCGCCGCCGGATCCGCGGCGGCGAACCAGATGCGGTGGAATCGGAGGTCGGGGTGCTGGAACTCGACATGCTCGTATCCTCGTCGGTGCGGTGAGTTGAGCCGCTTCTGGGTCCGAAGCGTGGCCCGGTGGCTCTTAGCCTAGAGCCGATTCCGATTGCTGGCTAGGGAGCTCCGCCGGACCGCTAGTATTCGCCCTTGAGCACGAAGTAGGATCCGCGGATAGTTCCGGCAAGTTTCGACTTCTGCCGGGCGAATTTGAAGCGCTGGGCAAGTTCCTCGGGCACGTCCATCCCCTCGGAGAGCTTGAATCCCACCGCACGCTTCGCACCGGGTGCCAGGGAGTAGAGCACATTGATCGAGAGACCGGATTCGTAGAAGAGGTAGGCGCGTTTGGCGCCATCGGCTTCGAAGAGGCTCGCCTGCAGCACCGGGGATGCGATCTGCAGGTCGCGTTCGTCGGCGAGGATGCGGTGCACCCAGTCGACAATTTCGGGGACGTCTTGGGCGGCACTGAGCAAGAGGTCGTGGTCGAACTTATTCTTCAGGTACCGGGCCTCATTGGCGCGCAATCCGGCGAGGGCATCGGCCACCGGTGAGCTTTCCAGACCCGCGGTGCTCACCTCTTTGAAATCGACTAGATAGGACATGCATGCTCCTGGAAAATATTGGGCCGACCGGTTATGCCGATCCTACCTTTGCTTGTGCCTGTTCACGAGATGGGCAGGGGCGCGAAATTCTAGCCGGGAGCGTAGCATCGAAGCATTAGACGGAGCCGCGAATTAGAGGAGCCATGTCGATGCTGCGCATTCCACCGCCGGTATTAGCGCTGGGCGCCGGTGCGCTGCAGGCGCTCCTGTCGCGCCATCGCCACAGCTCGCCGCGCTCACGAGTATTCGCGGGATTGCTGTTGCCGGTCTGCTTGGCGCTGGATATCTCCAGCCTCCGGGCCTTCCGCCGCCGGCAAACGACCATCAACCCGGTGGGCTTGGACTCGGTGAACGATCTGGTGACGGACTCGGCGAACGCCTTGACTCGCAATCCGATGTATCTGAGCCTGGCGGGGTTGCTCGTAGCGCACGCCCTGTGGCGGCGCAGCGCGCTGGCGTTGCTTCCGGCCGCGGGAGTTGTGCTGCTGTTGGACAGGGTGCAGATTCCCGCCGAGGAAGCAGCGCTCGAAAGGGCCTTCGGCCAGCGCTATCGCCGCTACCAGGAGCAGGTCCCGCGGTGGATTTCGGGGCGCACGATCCAGCGACTGCTCGCACGGTAGGCTGGGCGCATGTACCTGGAAAACATAGTTTTTGACTCGGTGGATCCGCAGCGTCTCGGCCGATTCTGGCAAGAGCTGCTGGGCTGCGAATTTCTGGACGAGGATGCCAGCGGATTCGAAACGCGCCTGCACATCCCCGACGGGCCGACCCTCGACCTGTGCTTTCAACGTGTTCCCGAAGCTCCGCGGGATCCGGTCCGGCTGCATCTGGACCTGCTCGGTGGCCAGGAGCAAGAACAGGTGATCGCCCACGCGCTCGCCTTGGGCGCGAGTCCCAAGGATATCGGGCAGCAGGATGTCCCTTGGGTGGTGCTGGGCGATCCTGAAGACAACGCCTTCTGCGTCATGGAAGGCCGCGCAAGCTATAGCAATACCGGACCTATCGCCGCGCTGCCCCTGGATTCCTCCGATGTGCGTCGCGACGCCGCCTTCTGGTCCTGGCTCACCGGCTGGGAGCAGACCGCGCTTGGCCGGCCCGGAACGCTGCGCCATCCAAGCTATCGCGGGCCGGTGCTGGAAATATGCCCCGAACCGCTGGCCAAGGGACCGGAAAAGAATCGACTGCACCTGGACGTGCGTTTGGAAGCCGCCGATGATGCCGAGGCGCTCGCCCGAGAGATCGTGCGCCGCGGTGGCACGGAATTGCATCCGAATTGGGGCGAACTGCCCTGGCGCGTCTATCAGGACCCCTCGGGCAACGAATTCTGTGTCCTGCCAGCGGCGGGAAATGACCTATGAGCCAGGAGCTTGAAGCCGACGCTTGCTTCGTCGATGCGCGCCTCGCCGAGCTCTATGACCCGCTTGATGCCGACCGCAGCGATCTGGAGCCCTATGCGCAGATCATCGACTCGTTGGGTGCGCGCAAGATCTTGGACGTGGGCTGCGGGACCGGAACCTTCGCCTGCCAACTGGCCGCGCGCGGACTGCAGGTCACGGGGGTCGATCCTGCGGGCGCCAGCTTGGCGGTGGCCGGCGCCAAGCCCCAGGCACCGCTGGTGCAATGGGTGCACGGGACGGTGGCGGACGTGCCGACAGGAGATTATGACGTGGCGGTGATGACCGCAAATGTCGCGATGGTTTTCACCGGCGATCTCCAGTGGCAGCAGACCCTGGAGCGCATCGCGCAGTTGCTGAAACCTGGCGGGCGGCTGATTTTCGAGGCACGGCGGCCCGAAGCGCGTGCCTGGCTGAATTGGACGCCGGAATTGACCCGCGAAACGACTCTGATCGATCGGCTGGGGCCGGTCAGCACCTGGATCGAAGTGCTGGACTACGCCGATGAGTTGCTCAGCTTCCGTGAGACCTTTCGCTTCGAGCAGGAGGGCAGCGAACTGGTCTCGCATTCCACACTTCGCTACCGCACTCGCCAAGAGCTGACGCGCACGGTGGAAGCCGCGGGATTCTCGGTTCAGACGGTGCAGGATGCTCCGGATAGGCCCGGGCGGCAGTTCGTGTTCATTGCCCGGCGCGACACGAGCGATTAGTCTCGTCTCCATTGGAGCGAACCACCAAAGGCAAGGAAACATCGTGAGAGAGCAACAGCCGGCCCAACCCCTGCCCGAGGGCATCGCCGCGGTCCACGGCACCGGATTTCCGGTGGTCCTGGTGCACGGCAACGGGGTGGACCACCGGATCCTCTTCGCCCTCGATGAGCAGTTGGAAACTGCCGGCACCCTGCAGCGCATCTACATCGACCTGCCCGGATTCGGTGGGACTCCAGCCTTGGCGGGCCGCGCCGGCCTGCCCGAATTCGCCGCCTGACTCCAGAAGCTGTTGCAAAACCACCTGGGGGCACGCCCGTTCGCGCTGATCGGCAATTCGCTCGGCGGCCTGCTCGCCCAGGAGATGGCAGACCGCTTCGAATCCCAGGTGCGCGGCATGGTGCTGCTGGCGCCGGTGACCCGACCGGCGGCCGAGGAACGCACGGTGCCGGCGCGCAGCGTGTTGCACGAAGACGAACTGCTGCTCGAGGAGCTGGGTCCGGTCAATGCCGGGCACTACGCGCAGATGTCGGTGATCCAGACCCGCGCGAACTGGGAACAATTCGAGCGCCATGTGCTGCCCGGAGTGCTCGCCGCTGACCTGCGCGCCATGGCGCATCTGTCCACCCGCTACTTCTTGGAGACGCTGCCGGTGGACCGCGAGCGGATTTCGCAGATTCCGGTGCTCATCGCCTGCGGAAGGCAAGACCACATCGTCGGGTTCGAGGACGCCAAGGCGCTGCTGGTCCGCTACCCCAACGCTTCCTTCCTCGAACTGGACCGTGCCGGACACAACGCGCATATTGACCAGCCCGAGATTTTCGCCCAGGCGTTGGCGCGCTGGACCGCGACGCTCACTACTAGCGGCTAGCGCTCGCCGGTATCCTCGCCGCACCCTGCCAGGACTTGCCACTACTTCCGGGAGTTCTGATTCGTTGCGTCAGATGAAAACCTCCGGTGTGACTGATAACTTTAATTGGCGGTTTAGTTGCAGCTCTAAGAGTCGGTTCGTGCAGTCCCAGCAGGGGGAACGTTCTACGGGACAGTTCGGGGAAGCCGTTTGCGCAGTACACCGATGTGCAGAGGCGTGTTGATTTTTCTGAGGGAGTGAATCGGAACGATCTTTTCCTGATCTTAGAATGCCGAATATGCGCACCGAATACGATCGTTTAGGAAGCCGATTCAGCTGGGCACTTCTCCCTTTTGTCGGTACCGGGTGTCAGAATGGAGACATGCAGCATACGGTCCCTATTTACAGCATCGCGAAATCCTACACCGCCGCCGCCGTTATTTTGACGTTTAATCCTCAACAACACATCGGTGATCGCCTAGTCTGGTTACCTGCGCATTTGAAGTCTCTGTCGTTCGAAGACTTGCTCTCTCACCGTTCCGGGCTCAATGATTACTTTGTTTGGCCGGACTATCGAGCAGCAGTAGAAAACGCCGCAGAACCCTGGGACTCAAAGGACATTATCGCTCGTGCAGAGGTGCAAAACCCCGGCGTATTTCGCTATTCAAATATCGGGTATCTACTTTTACGCTTAGCTCTCGAAGATTTCCACCAGAAGCCTTTTTACAACGTGCTCGACAGCTTGATCTTTAGCCCTCTTGGTATTCAAGCGTCCCCTTTTGATTGCCCTGATGATTGGGAACAGTGCAATCATCCCGCGATCACTGAAGAACTGCGCAATTACAACCCAGGATGGGTGTACACCGGAACTTTCGCTGCCACGCCCGATGAAGCTGCACGCGGTATTGCATTAATCATGCGAAATGAGCTGGGGTCGGCTTTGCCTGAAGCAATGTTGAAAACCCATTTGGTTGGTGCTCCGCAGAATCATCCAATGTCGCCGGAAGCTGGATACGGGCTGGGACTTATGACGCGCGGTCTACCTCCAGTAGTTGTTGGGCACGGTGGGCAAGGCCCAGGGTTTAATCACTTCACTGCGGTCAGTTCCGATGGTTCTCGCTGGTGCGGAGCTACGAGCGTGCAGGAAGGTGAAGATCAGGATTTGATTCGTCGTTGCGTGGCGGCTGTGAATCCTCGGTGAGGACGCAGTAGATGCCACACCGAAAACGATGGTTTTTGAGCTGGTTGATCCGCTCTAAGACTATCGCTTGCTGCTTTGGCCCTCGGGTAGTCGTGCAGGATTAGAAGTACCTGTTTCTGAGATTTCGAACGAACTAGTCCGCAGAGCGAGAACGACTCCCAAAGCCAGCGTCAGCAGGAGCAAACCTTCGCGGAGGGCTGTACCAATCGCAGTGAGAATAATATTCTCAGGTAGCGACGTGAGCATCCAATCTCCGAGGTCGGTTGGTTGCATAAGAAGAAAGAGCAGTCCTGTTAATCCCCAGCGCCGGGTGCGGGCGTTCAGGGAGAGACGCAGGACAATAAACACCAGGAACACCCAATGGTGTATCCAGCTAACCGGTGAGAGCAATTGGATGCTTGCACCGGCTATAAGAACTGCATCGAGTGTTCGCTGTGCTTTGTGTAAGCGGTAAGCAAGGGCCAGAGCTGTCGTGGCTACGCCTAAGATGAAGAAGGCTTTGACTGCTAGGGGTGCATCCGGCCAAAAGTATGCGAGAGCGCCGGAAATGGAATTGTTCCCGCTCGTTGCGAAGTTGCTGCCCAGATCTACTTTGTCGCTTAGCGACAGGATCTCCACGCTCAGATAATGCCATGTATTTACGGGGAAGAGTACAGCGCCGATGGCCAGGGTTCCCAGACCTCCTGCACACATCCACATTGCTGCTCGGAACTGGCGAGTGATCAAAAGATAAAACAGAAAGAATGCCGGAGTGAGCTTGATTCCTGCTGCAATGCCCGTCAATAAGCCACGTGGGAGCCAAGAAATCCGCTGTGTCTTGTTAGCCGCTAGATCATAGAGGCAGGCAACAGCTAGCAGGATATTGATCTGTCCGAAAGCAAGATGCTGAGCGATCACTGTCGTTCCGCTCAGCAGGAGAAACAGGGCGATAACAAACTTGGATGAGGGATCCTGGCTGATAGAGCGGGCGAGGAATCTCAGCGCCCAAGCGAGTCCGCAAAGCATGACGAAGGTCCAGGCCACCCAGGCCAGCATTGGTGGGAGCCAAGCGAAAGGCTGGATGAGTAAAAGGGTGAAAGGGGTGTAGACGAACGGCAACCCCTCATCTGGCAACTGTCCGCTGAAAATATTGTGAGCGTAGATATTCTCGGTAGTGAAAGCCTGCCGCGCCGCGTCGTAGTAGACAAAAAAATCTACGGGCATGTAGGTCACGCGAGATAACGCCAGACACAGAAAAAGTAAGGTCATTGCCAGCGGGAGAAGATACTGAATTAAGTATTTCTGCTTTAGCACTGGCAACGACCTTACTTGTCTATTGGGTAGAGATTCTCTCTACTCACTCTATGACAATTAGCAAGAGCGAAGATAGAAGGCGTTGGTGATTGAGTAGATTCCACCGTCCTGTTTCCGCAGCAGAGTTGTGCCTGGACCGACGCACTGCTCGTAGTTTCCTACAACCTGGTCAATCTGGATGTAGGCATTGCCAGAACCGCAGTGGTTGTAGTAGCTGTATCCCCCGCTTGCGTAATAGCCGCAGGTGGCAGCTTGCGCGGCAGGGGCCGCTACAATTGCGCCCGAAGCAATAATGCCCAGCGCTAATGCGGCTCCTGTGAGGCGTTTCTTCAATCCGATCATTGTCTTACCTTCCCTTTTGAGATGCAGTGACAAGACCAAAATATGTATATTTAGATTTTTAAACTAGTAGTGATATTTAAATATTTTGAGTGTAGGATACGCAAATCAAATATCTGGACTAAGGGGCGGACACCTTCTGGAATCGGTGGCTAGAGCAGTAGGTGGGTCTGTAATATGCCTTTATGACTGCGACAATTATTCGCCCACTTAGGGGTCGGATTCAGGTAAGGGGTTTGCGCGCTCCCCGAACTGGACAGCCGACGAACAGGGAACTGTTTAGAACGGCAACTGGCGCTGCCATCCGACCGACATGGGTTGGGGCCCCTCCTGGGGAACCGGGCTGGAAAGGGTATTGGACGATCGCACGTCAACATCTAACGGACGTTGCCGAAGCGGTCGCTATCCGCGATGGACTCGTATTCATTGAGATGCACTACAGCACGGCCGAGCAGTGCGATACGAGATACCAGACAGCTGAAGGCAATGACTGCACGTGCTCCTGTGAAGGCAAATACCACGGCAAGGGTGAGCATGCAGCTTGGCTCGAAGTCGGCGATACGACGCTGTTTCGCGGGGGAGAAGAGAAGATCGTGACGCGTTCTCTAGATGATCAACAAGCCTTGCAGGATCGCGATGACAGGTTGGACGAACTCATTCGTCAGGTTGGAAATTGATCAGTTTTTCAGGGTGAGTCAATAGCGGTGGTTTTAGATCGCGATTACACCCGGAACCCTGAAGAGCCGAAAAAGTCATAACCTAGATGACGATTTACACATTTGCCTTTACTATTAAAATTGAGTTCATATCCAAGATGACCTCACCGTCTCTCGACGACCAGACAGCGTTCCAACACAAGAAAGGTTTCATCTCTTGAAATCTAAAACCTTTGGCTCCATCGCCGCAATAGCTCTATTGGCGTCTTCCTTGATGGTGACCCCAGCTATTGCAGCAACGAATAGCCCCACCGACTCAGTAGAGCCGATTTCGCATTTTGGGATTGACGCCAGCAACGTCAAGGTAGATGTTTCCTACGTTGATGTGGACAGATTGAACCAAGATGAGAAGCAGGCTTTGGAATTGCTTGCAGAACGAGTAGAGCAGGATGGAGGAGGAGTCATTCTTAGTGTGAGCTCTACCGAGTATGTGCCTGAAGCATCTTCGAATAAAGCAGCAACAACATTTGCTTTGCCTGGTGGGTGCAAGTTAGTAACAGGTGAGTACCATACCCCGAACAGCAGCAACTACAGCCATGTGTCCGGATGGGCGCACAACCGCTGCGACCAAGCCTTTTCGCACAGAATCGAATTAGATATCCATAAAAAGAAAGCCGGAGCTCCAGGTAGCGGAACCATTGTCGCCAGTGAAACAGAGTTCCACAACGAAGTTGAAACTGATTACACGTGCAAAACCGGCTATGTTGCTGAATTCAATTCAGTGTCACAAGGACGTGTAACCATCGCTGGCAAAGGCTACATCGCAACAGGCGCTTCAGGCTGGAGGCGATACAACTGTGGTGGATAATTTCCCAGGAGAGCGGAGTGAGGTTGACTATTCTGCGAATGGCCATCAAGACCCAATATTCACAGAACATGCTCTTCTCAAACTGAATCAGCAGTGCTTGCCGTTACCTGAAGTTGACGTGGCAATTGACGCAATGAATCGTGCCACGAATTCAACGATTGCGACTAACAGCAAAGCAGATGTAGACGTATTGCGCCATCTGGCTCTTCTGTATCTGGAATCTTTCAGAAACAAGAACCTTTCCAGAGGTGAGCATAATAAAGCCATCATGAATGTCGCTTCCATAGTGGTTTCGCTTCGTGCCCCCGAAGCCCGTCTTATCTCTTCAGAGGAAATGGATAGCCTACTTTTGAAAATCTACTTGTACTTCTTCCTCGAAGAGTCCACCCCTATTCAGCTCGTGAATAGTCTGCTCAAGTAAGGATAAATACACGCGTGCACGAACTGTGCATCAGTAGATGGTGCAATCCACTCCTATAAGTGGAATGCTCCCCGATAGTTGGACTGTGAAATGAACTGCTCCCCGAAAATTGGACTGTAAAAAGTCGACACTTTTGAGGGAGCATTTTCATGCGTGCACGAAGCACACTCACCGCGAAACAACGGGACTAGGGAAAACTGCAAAAGAAGACAACTAACACATTTCGACATTGAGGTGACAACAATGCATAGAGTCGTACCGTGGTACTTCGCAGCCGCAGTTCGAATTTGATTCATGCTCTCTTGATTCTCTCCTCGCTGCTGCTCATATTGCTCTTCCTGAGCAGTGGTTCAGCCAGTCACTATGAGAAGAGAGCATCAGGGATAACGGCATTTTCCCGCCACTGAACGAGCTCGGCGAAATCCTTAACGTGTGGGCTGAGGAGAATCTAGCGTTATTTGTCGGTCCGGAAATTTTCAAGTCAAGTGAGACCACTAAGTCTTAGGCCAACATCTTTTCTCCTTCTTCCTGCTTGATCGGTTCGTTAATCCAAGCCGCTTCAGGCAGCAACATTTTCTTCGGCAACCGGTTCTTACTGAACCGCTCAGGATGCTCCGCCCATGCCTTTTCCAACGCCGCTAGGCGTTGGTCATCCACGTGCCCAGTCATCCCGAAATGCACGTCGGCAGGAGTATGAAAACCCAATCCTGAATGGCGATGCTCAGTGTTATACGCATGAACAAACCGGCCCATAAAATCCCTGGCGTGCTCCAGCGAACCGAACCGCTCAGGAAATACCGGCATATACTTCAAAGTCTTAAACCACGACTCTGAGTACGGATTGTCATTGCTCACCTTCGGCCGGGAATGCGAACGCAACACGTCCAAATCAGAGAGCAACGACGCGACCGGTTTGGACGTCATTGACGTCCCCCGATCAGCATGAACTACTTGCGGGACTTGATCCTGAGCAAAAACCTGCTTCATGAACGCTTCAGCCAACGCCCCAGACTCCCGCAAGTGGACCTGGCACCCGACGATATAACGAGAATAAATATCGATCATCACGTACGCATCAAAGTAGGTCCCTTTGCGCGGACCCGCCAATTTGGTGATGTCCCACGAAAAGACCTCACCAGGCTGATACGCCACTAATTCAGGGACTTTCCGGGCCGGATGACGTGCCTGCCGCCGGCGCTCAGCGACTTGTTTTTCCCGACGCAGAAGCCGATACATGCTGGCCACCGAACACAAGTAGGTCCCTTCGCTGAGCAGCACAGCATAGATCTGTTCTGGTGCTTGATCCACAAACCGGTCGCTATTCAACGTTTCAAGAATCAACGCTTCTTCAGCCTCGGTGAGCTTGTTCGCCGGCGCCGGCCGAGGCGCATCAACTGGCTTGCGTGGAAAACGTTCAGCACGCTTGTGGCGGGCCATCGTGGCTCGGCTGACACCAGCCAGAGAACTGGCTCGGCGAGTCGAAATCCCAGACTCAACGAGCTGGTCAAAGACGTTTTTCATGAACGCACGGGAGTCTATTCTGAATCCGCGCTCTTCGAGATCTGCTCCAAGAGCGCGTGTGCTTTTCCCATGTAATTCCGATATCGGAATTACATGGGTTATGCCGAGAATCGAATTATGCCGATGTGTGCTTGATGTGTCTCCTCAGCCACGGGTGTCAGGCTGATTTCTCGGAATAAGACGATACTGAGCGGATACTTGACCTTCCCATCTCTATGGAAGGAGGAAGGCCATGGGAGATCCATACAAGGTTGTCATCGTTGGTCCACTGGCGCCGCTGGCAACAGGTTTCCACATCTATTTGACGAGGCTAGGCTACTCGCCCGACTCGACGTCGAATCAGCTCCAGCTTGTTGCTCATTTATCGCGCTGGATGGATGCGCAAGGGCTGAGCATCCAGGAATTGTCGGACCATGTCATCAATGCTTTCTTTGCAGAGCGCCGATTGCGATACCACAACTTTCACACATCGCGCGCGTTGGGTGCATTTACCGGTTTCCTCCGATCCATCGGCATTGAACGCACTGCGGACCCGCCACCGACGTTCTCGGCCCAAGAAGCAATCCTGTCCCTGTTCGAGCACTACCTGGTCACTGAGCGGGCTCTGCGAGGAACAACGGTGCTGAATTACCTCAACCAGGTCAGACCGTTCCTGAAGTGGAGGGTGGGGCATGACGGATCTGACTGGGAATCGATGTCGATAGTTAACGTCACGGACTATTTGCTGTTTCGCGGGGCCACCCAATCGGTGGGTTCGATCCGGCTTGCAGCAACAGCGCTTCGCGCGTTTTTCCGCTGGCTATTTCTGGAGAGAATCATCGACCAGCCCGTCGCCGAAGGTATTGGCCCGGTCGCCTACTCGCCCTACAAAGGACTTCCGAAGTTTCTGGATATCAGCCAAATCGATGCTCTCCTCGCCGGCCCGTCGACGCGCGAAGTCCAGCCATTGCGCAGCCAGGCATTGCTGCTGATTATGGCGAGAATGGGCCTGCGTGCCCGTGAGGTTCAAGATCTCACTTTGGATGATATTGATTGGCACTCCGGAACCATCAGGGTGCCGGGAAAGGCCGGACACGTCGAACGCATACCGCTCCCGGTAGATGCTGGCGCAGCGATCGTGGACTATTTGACCCAAACCCGTCCAGTGTCCTGCGATCGCCACATATTCCTCCAAGTTCCCGCACCGCATGGACCCCTCGCCCACGGACCCATCAGCCAGATGGTCACAGTTCGCGCATCACGAGCGAATATCGGTTCCCGGATCGGCGCACATCGCCTGCGCCACAGTCTGGCCACCAAGGTACTGGGCAGCGGAGGAACATTGACCGAAGCATCCCAAATACTGCGCCATTCCAGCCCCTCAACCACCGTGATTTACGCCAAGGTCCACCTCGCGGACCTGCGAAGCCTGGTCAGGCCATGGCCGGTGGCGGCGGAGCCGAAAATCTCTGGGTCTCGGCCATGAACCGGTCACTCGACAGCTACCTGAACGAATATGTGCAGCTGCGGCACGCCATGGGCCATAGGCTAAAGGCGGCCGAAGCCATGATTGCCCGGTACCTGAACTACCTCCACGACATCAACGAAGAAGTCCTGACGGTAGACACCGCCGTGGTTTGGGCGTGCTTGCCGACCGCCGCTGCCAACCCGACGAAGGCCGCACACTTGAGTGCGATCAGGGGTTTCGCGGCCTACGTTCATGCCCATGACCCGCTGTTGGCCGCGTTGATTCCAGCGGGACTCATTCCCGCCCGCGCCACCCGGCAGCAACCCTACATTTATAGTGATTCCCAAGTGGAGGCAATGATGATTGGGGCCCTTGCACTTCGACCGGCCGTACGCGGGCTGACCTTGCAGACCTTGATCGGCCTGATGGCTGCAACAGGGATGCGGACCGGTGAATGCCTAGGGCTCAACCTCGCGGATATCGACTGGCCCAGCGGCATCTTGACGGTCAGCGGAAAGAACAACAGCACCCGGCTCGTCCCGATCCACCCCAGCACGGTGGCCGCGCTGAAAAACTATCTCTATCTCAGTCGTGCCGCCATACCCAGCGCTGAGGTGAATTCTTTCTTCATCGGTTCCACCGGAATCCGACCGCATCCCACAGGCCTGCAGGCGGCATTTCGTACCGTACGGGAGAATCTTGGCTACACGCCACGACCCGGAGGCAAGAACCCTCGCTTGCATGATCTAAGGCATTCGTTCGCGACCAACGCCCTGGTTCAGGCCTATCGGGACGGCATTGACGTTGACGTTAGGATCGCGGTCCTGGCCACCTATCTCGGGCATGTCAGCCCGGAAAGTACCTACTGGTATCTCTCATCCGTACCCGAGCTACTGGCCCTGGTCGAGGAGCGAGTCAGCACCGCCCAACATCAAGGAGTCTTGCTGCCATGACCATCATCGTGCCAACCTTCGAAGCGTTTTTCACCAGCTACTTGATGGGCCAGAAGTCGGTTAGCCCCAACACGCTGATCTCCTACCGGGATACGTGGCGACTGCTGCTCACCTTTCTCTTCGAAAAGCACCGCTTCGAACCGAGCTCTCTGGATTTCGCGGACCTCGATGTTCAACACATCACGGAGTTCCTCGCCTATTTGGAGGATGTGCGTGGCAACAGCCCGTCCACCCGGAACACCCGGCTGGCGGGAATTCATGCGTTCTTCCACTTTGCCGCCTACCGACACCCCGAACACGCCGATCTCATCAGCAGAGTCTTGGCGCTTGAACCCAAGAACACGGCTACGAAAGACATCGACTACCTCTCCGATGCCGAAGCCAAAGCACTGATTGCGGCACCAAAAACGACAACTTGGACCGGACGACGGGACCAAGCGATGATCCAGTTCCTGCTTCATACCGGGTTGCGTGTCTCGGAGCTCATCAACCTTCGGTGGACAGACTTGCAACTGCACGCTCCGGCCTACGTCGATTGCAAGGGCAAAGGTCGCAAGGAGCGCAGCACACCGGTGAATTCAGGCCTGGTTTCGATGCTCACCACTTGGTGGGATGAGAATGCGCAGCTGGGAACGAGCAGTCCCATTTTTCCCACCCAGGGAGACCACCACGCGATGAGCCCCGATGCTATCGCTCAACGTCTGGTTGTTCATCAGCGCACCGCGGCTACGGACTGCCCCACCTTGAAACGTAAGGACGTTACCCCTCATGTTCTGCGGCACACTTGTGCCATGCGGATGCTGGCCGCTGGCATAGACTCGGCCACAATATCGCTCTGGCTTGGTCATTCCAGCAAGGAATCGGTTCGCGCGTACCTCCACGCGGACATGACCATCAAGCAGCGTGCCCTCGACCGCACGGCACCGCCCGCGACCGGGCCGGGACGATACAAGCCTCCGGATTCGCTCTTATCCTTCTTGGAGGAACTCTGATTCTTATTCCGAGAAATCAGCCTGACACCCGTGGCTGAGGAGGCACATCAAGCAAACATCGGCATAATTCGATTCTCGGCATAACCCATGATGTCTAGCGCGGTTTGCGTGGTCGCGAGTTTCGCGTCGCGGGCAGCTAATTCTTTCTTCAGCCGTGCGATTTCTGCTTGTTCTTTGGTGAGTTTGCTCTTCGTGGTCCGTGCCGTTCCGCCCTGAGCTGTGGTGGCGTGCTCGTCGAGGATCCCTGCGTTGCGTAGTTTGCGCCATTCAGCAATGTGGGAGGAGTAGATCCCGTTGGCGCGTAGGTAGCTGCCGCCTTCACTTGTTTGGATGGCTTGGTCATAGCCTTCAAGGTAGGCAAGTTTCTGAGCGGGGCTGATGGTACGGCGACGGGGCTGGTCCGGGCGTGGAGAAGAATCCATGCTTCTATTCTCGGACACATCAGGGGCTGGTTGCTTCAAGGTGGTGATGCTCATGGTGCGCTGAGTTTCCTTGTTCTCGCCCTGTCTGGGGTGAGGCGGGGGTCGCTATGAGGGACTGGTCTCACTCAACCCTGACAGACAGGGGTCTGGCAGTAGCACTCGGCGCCGGACTTATATTGCTGGAACAGCCGATAATCAGAGTCCAAGCCTTCAATACCTTTGATGAATAGGACTATCTGCGTGGAATAACTGCCATGTTGGCACATGTTCAATAACGATCGTTTTTGGGATATTAAAGCCGCCACTTTACAAGTTGTGACTGTTGGGTTCGTTTGACGGCTAAATCGCAGCTCCAAGTGGCGGTTTTAGGCGCCCATAAGCGGGACTATATATGTGAGCGCCGAGAGAAACGCGAGGGCACGGTCCAAAATCTCGAAGCCCAACGCATCGACCGTGAGATGGAGAGCATTCGCGTCGAGGTGACGTCAGCTCAGGAAGCCTGCCATCAGGGCCGTCAAGAGCACCAGAAAGACCAAAGCTCCTAGGGACCGCACACCCCGCGGCCTTGGCACTCAAATTCAATGACCTGGCTTGGATCAATAGTGATCTCGCCTGTCAGCGTTCTAATTTCTTCGATAGGTCGCAAAGTCGGACGTGACCTATGCCTCGAATCGGCCCTTATCGAAGACTATGAACTTTCAGCCTGCTGTAGGGTGCATTGTGGTAAAAACTTTAGGCGAGAAGTTACACTATTGAAGATAATAAAAATATTGAGTCCAGAACCAAAAGTTTAAACTACAAGCGTCAGGCATAACGATGAATTTTACTTTTGTAGCATTACCCCTTGCGTTGTCTTTGGTAGCTGCATTACCGGGGATGGCGCAGGCTGTTGAAACTCCTGTTAGCGAAACCCACACGGTGCAGCAGTCCTCGGAATACGCCCTTTCAACGAAAGATTTCTTCCCCGAAAAAACCCCTACGGAATCGAACTACATCGAAGCGGAATCGCCTGCCGATGCAGTAGCCAAGATGGATAAGATGGACGAACTACACAAAGCCGGATTCAATGTGGGTGCCATGGCAAAAGTGAATTACGGGCCTTGCAAGATCGTTGCCGCAGGTTTTCACACCAGAAAATCTGGGAACTATAGTACGGGTGGCTTCAAATCCACAACCTATTGCACCACGAAAGTCACTTCGATCAAGCATTCTTCACAGGCGCGATTTAAACGATTAGCCTGGTGGACCAAAGGTGGCCCGGAGATTAGCCAGCCAGCCTAAAAGATAAAGGGCGATAAATATAACGGCACTTACTATCCTGTTGTCTTCACGCAGACAAATCACGCACTGTCATGCAAATCTGCGAAAAAAACCACATGGTCAGGCCGTACTCTCGGAACTATTGTCGACAAAGGCAAGACTTACTATGCTGATGCCTACGCTCCTGTACAGAAGGGGGTTCCATGCCGTCTCTAAGCAGCATCCTGACAAAAATCAAGATTCGCCTTGGCTCGAAATATTCAGAAGATCAGATGGTCTACGTCGTCTATGGGAAACAACCCAGCCCATTTCCAGATCTTGAATACATAGAGCCAATAATTGCGATCGTGGCCAGTGAACGTGAATGCTTTGCGATTCAGGAAAAGTATCTAGACACTAAAGTCAGCTGGGAAGCTCGAAAGGTGCAGGGTGCCGAAAGCATAGACCTGGTAGATGGCTGCGTTTTGTATCTCACGCATACTACTTTGTCATCGTACGATGAGGACGCCGATGGGAATCCAATCTTCGGGATCATGGAGAATCCACAGCCCACGGCCCTATATTGCAGCCGGGACACCGCTGAACAGCAAGCACCGGAACAATACCTGCACATCGTTACCCTCGGTGAAATAAACCTTCGCGGCGTCGGAGAGCTTTTGGAATAAGTATCCAGCACCCTACGCCAATACCTGAAGTTGCCAGACATGAAGAGGGCCGCACCTGCCAGGTGTGGCGCTCTTCATGTTGCTTGCCGCGTTGCAGGAGATGGTATTGGGTTAGATGCCTGTTTGACCCTATCCGTGTTGTCTCAACAAACTATGGGTTGCAAGACGTTTCAAGCACGTTGAAAAGTACGAACGTTGGTGATTGAGTTTCCGGCGTTGCGGTGTTCTACGAGGGCTCCACTCTTGGAGCTCCATGAACCGCCAATTAGTGTCGCGATTTAACCGCCAAATAAAGTTGGCAGTCAAAACCTCCGGGAAAGCATCTCGCCGGCCAGCAGTCCCAGCACCTGCAGACTGGGCTGCCGTTGCGCTGCAACCGGAGAATCACCCACGAATTTGGTGCGGGAACAAGGGCGAATATTTTTTCATTCAGTCATCAAACCCGCCCCCAACCGTCCACCGGAACTCACGCCGCGCAGACCACTAATAGGCACCAAGGGCGCTGTGCCCCGGCAACCGGTAGATGATGTTCGGCAGGTGAAGTGACCTATCGGGGGTGAAGGAAAAAATCATTCACCCAACAAGCCCGGCTGAGCGGGTCATTGCCCAGTGCGGAATAGAGAATTTGCCGATGGCTAGACCCAGATGTTTTTGAGAGTCAACGGCCGCCCTATCCGCGTCGTTCTTCCGGGCGTAACCTGAAAGTACGACGGCAGACAACGCACAGGCCGGTCGCACCGGCCGGCCCATTTCAGGAGGCGGAGGGTTATGCAACGGAAACTCGGGGTGAGCACCTGGGTGTGGACCGCCAGGCTGACCGATGAATCTTTGGCGCATTTGGCTACCCAAGCGGCGCAGCTGGGGTTCGATGCCATCGAGCTACCACTGGAACAACTCGGCGACTGGGATCCAGAACGGGCCAAGGACCTGCTGGGCGAACTGGGTTTGCACCCGGTGCTTGCCGCAGTGATGCCTGCGGGGCACAACCTTATCGGGGTGCCGAGGGCAGAAGTCGAGGCAACGCAGGACTACCTCCGCGGCTGCATCGACGCGGCGGCCTCGCTCGGCGCAACCACCGTCGCCGGCCCGCTGTACACCGCCACGGGCCGGCTGTTCGCGCTGGACGACGGGCAGCGCAGGGCGGCCTATGCGCAATTGCGCACCGCGTTGGCCCCACTGGTCGAGCACGCCGCCGCGCGAGGCATCACGCTGGCCATCGAACCGTTGAACCGTCACGAAACCTCGCTGCTGAACACCATCGACCAGTGCTTCGACGCGCTAGAGCCCTTGCTGGGCCCCGGATTGGGCATGGGGCTGGACACCTACCATCTGAATATCGAGGAGCAGGACATCGCCGCCGCGGTGGCCCGGGCCACGGAGCACATCAACCATGTGCAGCTGAGCGCGAATGACCGCGGAATCGTGGGAGCTGACCATTTCGATTGGCACGGGTTCGTCCATGCCCTGGACCTCGCCGGCTACGACGGACCGCTGTGCGTGAAGTCCTTCAACCCGCACAACCCCACGCTCGCGGAGGCCGCAGCGATCTGGCGGCCGCTGGCCAGCAGCCAGAATGCCTTGGCCGCCGACTCGCTGGCCTACCTGCGCAATCTCCAAGCCGGCGGCCTCCGCTGAGCGTTGCGCCGGCCCGCGTGCGCTATTTGCCGGCGAAGCGGTTGACCAGCCGAACCGAATCGGGGTGTTCCGACAGGCGGGCAATGCTCGAAGCCTCGGCATGCAGATGGGCTTCGAGTTCCTCCGCGACGCCGGCGCGGAGCAGGGACTTGGTGGGGCCGATCGCCTGCACCGCGCCGCGCACGAAGCCGTCTTCGAGCTCCGCGAGACGCGGCGCGAAGGTTTCGGAGGACACCGCCTCGTTGGCCAGCCTCCAGTCGACCGCCTGCTCACCGACCAGCTTGCGCCCGCCCAGGGTCAGCTCGACGGCCCGTTGATGGCCGAGAACCCGGGGAAGGAAATAGGAGACCCCCGTGTCCGGGCTCAGCCCGATGGAGGCATAGGCGGCCACCAGCGGAGCGGACTCGTCGACCAGCACCCAGTCGGCGCAAAGCACCAGCCCCAACCCAGCGCCGGCCGCCGCGCCGTTGACCGCGGCGATCACCAGCAACCGGGAACGCACGATCGCCAGTGCCAGCTCGTGGGCCGCCCCGGCCAGCTGCGCCAGATACGCCGGACGGTCCCGGGCAGCGAGCGCGGCCATGGAATACACGTCGCCGCCGGCGCAGAAGTACCGGCCCTCGCCGGTCAACGTCAGCACCTGCACGTCGGGTTCTTCCTCCGCGGCGCGCAGCGCGGTCAGGGCCTCGCGCGCCAACGCCAGATTCAGCGCATTGCCCTGCGCGGGGCGCTGGAAAACTATGCGCACAATTCCCGGCCGAGTCTCCACGCGGATCGCGGTTGCTGCCTGATTCATGGTTTCCACCGTGGTGATGGGGATGGGCTGGCTCATGCGCGCGGTCCGCTTTCGACTCCGGCACGTTCGGCCCGCAACTGGCGTTTGAGCAGCTTCCCGGATTGGTTGCGCGGCAGCTGCGCCACAAAATCCACGCGCTTGGGCACCTTGTAGTCGGCGATCCGGCTTTTCACGTGGCTGCGCACGGATTCGGCGCTCAGCTCGGCCCCTTCCTTGAGCACCACCACCGCGGTGATGGCTTCGATCCAACGCTCGTGGGCGATCCCGAGCACGGCCACCTCCGCTACCTGTTCGAGTTCGTAGATGCAGTCCTCGACCTCGCGCGGAGCGACCAGCACACCGCCGGTGTTGATCACGTCCTTGATCCGATCCACCACCTGGATATAGCCCTGGGAATCGACGGTGACCTGGTCACCGGAACGGAACCAGCCGTCGACAAAGGCCTGCGCCGTGGCTTCGGGCTTGTTCCAGTAGCCGCTCATCACCTGCGGGGAGCGGTATTGGATCTCGCCGGGTTCGCCAGCCTCGGCTAGTTCCCCGGCGGCGTTGAGCACCCGGGCCTCGACGTAGAACACCGGACGGCCGCAGGAGGCCGGACGGGCCTCATGCTCCTCGGGGCGCAGCACCGAACACAGCGGACCCAGCTCGGATTGCCCGAAGCAGTTGTAGAAACCGATCTTCGGGTAGCGTGAGCGCAGCCGCGCCAGAACCGTCACCGGCATAATCGAGGCACCGTATTGGGCTTTGGCCAGCGAGGAGAGATCACGTCTTTCCAGGTCTGGGTGGTTGCTCAGCGGCACCCACACCGTCGGGGCCAGGAACAGCGACCCGATGCTCTCGGCTTCGACTCTCTCCAGGGTCTCGGCGATATCGGGACTGGCTTGCAGCCGGACGCGTGCCCCGAGAGACAAATAGGGCAGCAGGAACACGTGCATGGCCGCGGAGTGGTACAGCGGCATCGCGATCAGCGGGCGGTCCTCGGCGGTGAAATCCAAGGCAATGATCGAGGAAACATACTGTGCCAGCAGCGCGGCGTGGGTCATCATCGCGCCCTTGGGCGCGGAGGTAGTGCCCGAGGTATACAGCAGCTGCACCAGCTCGGTCCCGGAGCCCTGCGTCGTCGGCAGCTGCGCCGCCCCGGGATCCAGCGCGGTTTCCAAGATCGCGGGCTCCCCGGTGCCGGCCGGCAAGAGCGTCCATACCCGTTCCACCGCCGGGGCCCGGCCCTGCGCGCGAACCTGGTCGACCAGGGCGAGCCGCTGTTCGTCGGCTACCACCAGCACCGCGCCCGAATCCTCCAACAGGTAGCTGAGCTCATCGCCTTTCAACGCGAAGTTCACCGGCACATGCACCAGCCCGGCGAGGGCGCAGGCCAGGAAGAGGATCGCGTAGGCATCGGAATTCGCCGCGTAGGCGGCCACCCGGGAACCCGGCGGGAGGTTCGCCTCCTGCAGCCGGCGGGCCACGCGCCGCGCCGCGCTTTCAAGCTCGCGGTAGCTCCACTCGCGCTCTTCGAAGAGCAGGGCGCTGGCCTCGGGGTTGCGCGCGGCGCCGCGGCGCAGCAGTGCCCCGATGGTGTTATGCGAATCCTTGAGGGCGGCAGACCTCGGGTTCGGCTCTTCGCTTGCTGGCAGGGAATCGTTCATGAGCGGGAATCCTTAATCGAGAAATCGTTGGCCCGGTCGGGGCTTAGAGCCGTTCGAGGATGGTGACGTTCGCCTGCCCGCCGCCTTCGCACATGGTCTGCAAACCCCAACGGGTATCGCTGCGTTCCAGCTCATGCAGCAGCGAGGTCATCAACCGGGCACCGGTGGCGCCGATGGGGTGGCCCAGCGCAATGGCGCCGCCATTGACGTTGACCTTGGCCATATCCGCCTGCGTTTCCTGCTGCCAGGCGAGGACCACCGCGGCAAAGGCCTCGTTGATTTCGATGCGGTCCATATCTTCCAGGCTCATCCCGGCGCGGGCCAGCGCATGCCGTGTGGCGTTGATCGGTGCCGAGAGCATCATCACCGGGTCATCGGCGCGGGCCGAGATGTGGTGGATGCGGGCGCGCGGTTTCAGTCCGTAGCGTTTGACCGCCGATTCGGAGGCGATCAGCAGCATGGCGGCGCCGTCGGACATCTGCGAGGCGCTGGCGGCGGTGTGCAGGCCGCCGTCGATAATCGGCGGCAGCGAGGCCATCTTCGCCCGGTCCGGCGTGCGCGGCCCCTCATCGGCGCGCAGTTCGGCCAACGGCAGGATCTCCCGCTCGAAGTAGCCTCGCTCCTGGGCGTGCAGGGCCTTTTCATGGGAGGCGACGGAGAAGTCCTCGAGCTGGGCACGGGTGAGCCCCCACTTCTGGACCATCATCTCCACCCCGCGGAACTGCGAGATCTCCTGGTCCCCATAGCGTTGGGTCCACCGTGCAGAGCCGGTGTACGGGTCGGGGAAGCCGAACTGCGCGGCGGCCGTATTGGAGTAGGACAGCGGAATGCTCGACATCGATTGCACGCCGCCGGCGACCACTAGATCGCTGGTGCCGCTGAGCACCGCTTGGGCCGCGTAGGACACCGACTGCTGGCCGGAGCCGCACTGGCGCTCAACGGTGGTTCCCGGAACTTGTTCCGAGAGGCCCGCAGCCAACCACGCGTTGCGCGCGATGTCCATGGCGTTTGGTCCTACCTGGTCGATGCAGCCGAGGATGATCTCGTCATACTGCGTCGAATCGATGCCGTTGCGGCGCACCAGTTCCGCCAGCGGCGCGGCCGCGAGATCCAGCGGGTGCACGGCCGCCAGGGACTTGCCGCGGCGCCCTACCGGTGTGCGCAGGGCATCGATAATGTAGGCCTCGGCCATGGGTTCTCCTCCAAGGTTCGGCGGTTCTCGGGCCGCTCATCACCGTGTTTTCAGTGGTGAAACCGCGTAATCGAATGTTCGTTGATGCTAAGACTAGGATGTCGAACTTACCTTGAGTTGTCTAGGTCACATCAGCGGTGCCGGAACAATGGCGTCCTGCCGGGGCCGGGGAAGCGGTATTGGGCGACCTGAAGGCTTGCTTCGGGACGTGGCAAGAACCCTCAGGGCGGCGCGCCAAGCGGGGAAATACTGCGATCAGCACTTGAACGCGGGGTTCAGGAAGCACTAGGTTACGAATCAGTAGGGTGCGTTGTGCACCCTGCGCAGGAGGAGTAGCAATGGATTCGCAGAGCCCCGACATGAACCAGCCGTCCTCCGCGCACTCCTTGCGCATCCGCCCATGGACGGGCATCGAAGAAGTTCCGGAACTGCTGGACGTGTGGCGATCCTCCGTCGAAGGGCGCCTGGATTTCCTCTCGGCCGCGGATTTGACCTCCGTAGCCTCGACCTTGGAAACCGTTTATGCGCAACGTGCAGAAATTTTCGTAGCGCACCTGGGCGCGCAGGTCGTGGGTTTCATGGCCATGGACGAACGGCGTGTGGAGCTCCTATGGGTCCACCATGAGCATCGCCAACAAGGTATCGGCAGGGCCCTGGCGGCCTTTGCGCTTTCCAGCTGCGCGGAGATCGAAATGGTGCTCAACGCGCAAAACATCGCTGGGTTGGAATTTTTCCGGCGTTGCGGATTCGAATCGGAGGACCAAGCCGGTCTTGTCGGTGCCGACGCCAAAAGTCCTAGCGTGTCCCTGCGTCATGCAAGGGTCCGCGAGCGACCCGTGGAACGATAGACGCATGACAGAAAATACCCGTTCCCTGCGTGAAGTCTCCATCGAACGCCTGGCCTCGCGCCGCTACCAGGCCACCAGCACCGAGAGCGGTGCGAGCATCGAGTTCGGCCAAGGCGAAGGCCTGCTCTCCCCGGTCGAACTGCTGCTGGCCGCGATTGCAGGGTGCTCATCGATTGACGTCGATGCCGCGACGACCAGGCATGCGGAGCCCGAAAAATTCGAGGTCACCGCGACCGGCTACAAGGTCGAAGCAGGTGGCGCGAGCCAGATGGAAGACATCGATATGTCCTTCAACCTGAAGTTCCCCGATACCGTGGAAGGCCGCAAGGCAGCCGGAATGGTCCAGCGCATTGTGAAGCTCTCCCACGACAAATACTGCACGGTCTCGCGCACCGTCGAGCTGGGGTCCAAGGTCACCAGCACCATCGAGGGCACCGACTCGGTTTCCTGATCGGCCACCATTTTCGTGGGCCAGTACTAGGGATGCGTTGAATTTGACCGGCTATGCCAGCTGTTGTGCCGGCATAGCCGGGATGGTGAATTCCTGGTGCGCCCGTCCGCACGGGAAGCCGGATGCATGTAACCGGGAATTCAGACACTTGCGAGTCATCCAAAGTCAAGCCCGGAAAGTCGAACTTGTGACCGGGGTCGAAACCAAAATCTTCAAGTACAGTGGTTTCGTATCAAATCTTGTGATCTACTGCTCTATCCGTTGAATTTGCACTCTTTAGGTGCGGAATTAGTTCTTCGATGTCGGTATTTGTCATCCGCTAGGGCCGCCGGTTCTCTCCTTGCCCTAGTCAGCAAAAAATCCTCGTCGTAGTGTCTAAATTATCCCCACGTTGAAGGAGCAGAGATGCAAACTCAGAACGTTCTAGGAAACATTGACTGGGCGTCGATGCTGCAAAAAGTTGCCATCGCGCTTGTTATTCTCATCATCACCTGGCTGGTGGCCAAGGTTGTCAAATGGGCTGTCGCCAAACTCGTCACCAAGATTAAGTTCCTCCAGAAGGAGGGCACCGATGGCAAGCAGATCGGTGATTCGCTAGGCAAGGTCGCGTCGCTGGTCGTTTGGCTCTTCGGCTTGATCGCTATTCTCCAGGTCTTCTCGCTGACCGAGGTGCTGACCCCGGTGCAGGACTTGCTCGCCGGAATCATGGGCTTCCTGCCTAACCTCATCGGTGCGGCCTTCATCTTCATCATTGGCTACGTGATCGCCAATGTAATCAAGCAGCTGATCCAGACCGGTCTGGGAACTGTCGATTTCAGTTCCCTCGTTCGCAAACTGACTCCCGGCGACGGCGAAGAAGTCGACCCCGAGACCTCACTGCGCACGCAGCGGACCATCGTGGATGTCATCGCAAATATCGTGTTTGCGCTGATCCTGCTGGTCGTGGCTATTTCCGCACTGCAGGTTTTGGGCATCGAGGCCATTTCGGTACCAGCGCAGGAGATGCTGCAGATCGTCCTGACCGCAATTCCACAGGTGATCATGGCCCTGATCCTTCTGGCCGTGGGCTTCCTGATCGCCAAGTTTGTTGGCAAGCTGCTTGAATCAACGCTGCGCGGTGTGGGGACCGACAGAGTTGTGGCGGGCTGGGGAGTTGTTCCCGAGGGGCAGAGCGCATCGGGAATCATCGCCACCATCGTGAAGATCGCAATTATCCTGTTCTTCGCGGTCATGGCAGCAAGCATGCTGAACTTCCCGGCAATCACCAACATCCTCAACGAGGTCTTGGAATTGGGCGGCAAGGTCATCTTCGGTGGAGTCATCATCGCCATCGGCTTCGTGCTGGCAAGTGTGATCGGTCGACTGATGGGCGATACTACCGCCTCGAAGATCATCCGCTACACGGCCATCGCACTGTTCATCGCGATGGGCCTGAAGTACATGGGTCTGGCCGATTCGATTATCAACATGGCCTTCGGCGCCATCGTGATCGGTGCGGCCCTGGCAGCGGCTCTGGCCTTCGGCCTTGGCGGCCGCGATGCTGCGGCTCGCACACTGGAGAAAATCGACATCAGCAAGATGGACGGTCCCGACACCTCGGGCACCGCGCCAACCCGTCGGGCACCGGCGACACCGCCGACGCCTCCAAATGAGTTCTAGAACTTAGAACCAGCAAAGAGTGGGACCGGGTAACCGGTCCCACTCTTTTTCTTGTACGCCCGGCATGGGCATTTACTTGGAGGTGAAAGTCCTCTGAAGGAGAAGGTGGTTTAACTTCTAGCCGATGGCAACTGCGTCACCGTGAGGTGGGGTGGGAAGGAAGCCGGAGGCAAATCCCAGCACCGAGGGACACGAACCACATATAAGGCATATTTGTCGGGGTAAGCCAGCATGCGATGGTGAAGCCCGTTCCACCGAAACGGCAAGTGTGTAAATGTGGCGGGCGCAGGAGGAAAGTAAATGCTCTTATCCGGGGAGGTGAGCTGGTCAAGTTTCTGAGACACGAACTTTGATTTTTTCTTATTAAACTCAGGCCGCGAGAGCCAAAGAATTCT